>JAEXTI010000030.1 GCA_023406965.1 Chloroflexota bacterium | reverse complement strand
CGCTCAATCTGCCCGTCCGTATCCGCCAGGTCTTTCTCCAGGCGGGAGCGTTCCTCGCTCGTGTCCACCATGCCTGCCAGCGGCAGGTAAATCTCGATGCCCATGACCACTACCGCTACTGCCGGAGAGGGCTTGGGGTCTACCTCGTGTTCCATCACCAACGCTGCCGGATCGATGCCCGCCAGGTGGGAAATCAAGGCGCCCTGCTTGTCCAACACATGCAAGCGGTCACCGCAAGCCAGGACAGCGGGGACCTTCTTGCCCGGGGCTACCTTTTTCTCCGTCCGCAGGTTGCGAATGGCGCGGATGATTTCTTGCACCAATATAAAGTCGCCGGTCTTTTGATCTTCCCATCCCTCTGAGTCGCGCGGCTCGGGGAACTTGGCCACGATCAGCGCATCTTCCCAACCGCCCGCCGGCGCAAAAGCCCCCGATTTCTGCTGCGCAGCCTGTTTCAAGTAGCCCCACAACTCCTCGGTCACAAACGGGGTAAAGGGGTGTAAAAGCCGCAGACTCATATCCAGCACGCGCACCAGCGTATACGCCGTATAGAAAGCCCGGTCGCCGCCTTCGGCCAGTTGCATCTTAGCAATTTCGATGTACCAGTCGGCGAACTCGCTCCACACAAACTCATAAATCTGTCGACCGGCCTCACCAAATTGGTAGTTGGCAAATAGGCGATCCACCTCGCGCACCAATGCCTGCAAGCGCGCCCAAATCCACGAGTCAGCCAGTGTCCAAACCGGTTCGTGCTCTGGTGCCAAAGGCGCCTGCTCGAGCATTCCCAGCGCAAAGCGGCTGATATTCCACAGCTTATTGGCAAAGTTGCGGTTGGCCTCCACCTTTTTGAGGCTCAGGTTCACGTCGCTGCCCGGCGTGGAACCTACCAGCAAGGTGAAGCGCAGCGCGTCGGTGCCCATCTCGTTCATCACGATCAGCGGGTCCACCACGTTGCCCTTGCTCTTGCTCATCTTCTGACCATGCTCGTCACGGATCAGGCCGTGCAAGTACACCGTATGGAAAGGCGCCTCACCCGTAAATTCCAGGCCATCCATGATCATACGGGTGACCCAGAAGAACAAAATGTCGTACCCTGTCTCCAACACCGAGGTTGGGTAAAAATACTTGTAATCGGGGGTTTCTTCAGGCCAACCCAGCGTGGAGAACGGCCACAGCCCCGAAGAGAACCAGGTGTCCAGCACGTCCGGGTCCTGCTTGATTTTCTCGCTGCCGCAGTGAGCGCAGCGAGTAGGATCCTCGCGCTCCACGGTCATTTGGCCGCAATCGGCGCAATACCATACCGGGATGCGGTGCCCCCACCACAACTGGCGGCTGATGCACCAATCCTGGATATTCTCCAGCCAGTTGTAATACACTTTGGTGAAGCGCTCTGGAACGATCTTGATCCGCCCATCTTGCACCGCCGCCAGGGCCGCATCGGCCATCGGCTGGATGCGCACAAACCACTGCGTCGAAACCATCGGCTCCACCGGCTCGCCGCCGCGTTGCGAGCGCGGCACACTCATTTGGTAAGCCTCGGTTTTCAACACCAGCCCTTGGGCTTCCATGTCGGCCCATAGCTTCTTGCGCGCCTCAAAGCGGTCCATGCCCGCATACGGCCCGCCGTTCTCATTGACGCGCGCAGCTTCGTCCAACATGCTGATGACTTCCAGGTTATGACGCTGCCCGATGAGGTAGTCGTTTGGGTCGTGCCCCGGGGTGACTTTCAATCCGCCCGTGCCAAAGGCGCGGTCCACATATTCGTCGGCAATTACCGGGATGCGCCGCCCCAGGATGGGCACCAGCACCTCTTTGCCGATGAACTTCTGATAGCGCTCATCTTCCGGATGCACGGCCACGGCCGTATCGCCCAAAATGGTCTCGGGGCGGGTGGTCGCCACCGGCACGTACTCGCCGCTGCCGTCCGCCAACATATACTTAAAGAAGTACAGCGTGCCCATCTCCTGGGAGTATTCCACTTCCAGGTCCGAGACGGCCGTGCGCAGCCCCGGCGACCAGTTGATCATGCGCGGCCCGCGATAGATGAGACCCTTCTCGTACAGGCGCACAAAGGACTCGCGCACTGCCTTGGATAGGCCTTCATCCAGTGTGAAGCGCTCGCGGTCCCAATCGCAAGAGGCTCCCAGGCGGCGGATCTGCTGGAAGATGATCCCGCCGTACTTGCGCTTCCACTCCCAGGCCCGCTCGAGGAACTTCTCACGGCCCAACTGGTCGCGGTGCAGCCCTTCCTTGGCCAGCATCTTCTCCACCTGCAACTGCGTGGCAATTCCGGCATGGTCCGATCCAGGCACCCACAGGGTCGGCTCGCCTTTCATGCGGTGGTAGCGGATCATCAGGTCTTCCATGGATACGAACATCGCGTGCCCCAGGTGCAACTCGCCCGTCACGTTCGGCGGGGGGATCGAGATGACAAAAGGTTTGATCGACGGATCGTGCCCGGACTGGTTGGGATCGTTCGTCGGCTTAAAATAGCCGCTCTTTTCCCACCACTCGTAAATCCTTTCCTCGGTCGCGGCGAAATCGTATTTCGTGGGCAATGTGTTTTCTGGCATGATGTCCCTCATTTTCTATGGCAACCATAAACTCAGACAGTGGAAAAATTCTCTCCCACTCCTGGCTAAGTAGTTGTGGTTGCCTTATTGGATGTTAATGGTCAAACGTTCGCTGCTCTCCAGCACTTCCACAGCCTCCGCGCGGGTCACGCTCATCAGGTCGGGAATAGCCACTTGTAGTGCGGTGCGCAGGGCCGGAGCAGACGCCCCTAATTGTACCCGCATTATCGCACTTGCCAAGCCCAAATTATTCTCGCTTTTGTAGCGCCGCACGGTCGTGGCGATCTCAATCAGGGTCTCTCCGGTCTGGAGA
>JAEXTI010000588.1 GCA_023406965.1 Chloroflexota bacterium | reverse complement strand
TGGGATGGGAAGAGGTGGAGCGCCTGAAGGCCATCTACGAACCCTGGCCAACATCGACTCCTGTTTTGCAAATAGACGCAATCATCAACCCCGACCACAATTTTCGGGGTATTTTGACCTGGCTGGACGGCGATTCGCCTGGTGGACTACAGTAAACTCAGCTTGTTCAGCTTCGCCACCTCACCCAACCAATAAGCGCTTGGTTTCGGTGTGCGCTCCTGTGTCTCCCGGTCCACCTCGATGATTCCAAACTTCGGCCCGTAACCGCTGTTCCACTCAAAGTTATCCATCGCTGACCAGCAGAAGTAGCCGCGCACATCGATCCCTTCATTCATACAATCCGCCACACAGCGCAGCGCTCGCTGGAAGTATTCCAACCGCCGCGAGTCATCAGTGGAAGCCAACCCGTTCTCGGTCACCATGATCGGAATTCCCGACACCTGGGCCGCATGCCGGATCGTGCCTCCAATCGCTTCTGGGTAATACTCATCCCCCATCTGATTCCGCTCGGCATCCGCCGGCGCCCGAGTCACGCCTTCGGCCCCCACCAGCATGCGCGAATAGGTCTGCACGCCCACAAAATCATCCCCGCGCAATTGCTCCAGGAACCAATCGTTCATCTCGCGCTGGTACTCCGCCGCCCTCGTTTCGCCCCCTTCCACCGCTTGCACATCCACCATCGCCAGGGTCAACCCCACCATGAAATCCCCCGGCCCGGACTTGATGGCCTCAACCCCGCGCCGATGCGCTTCCATGATAACCTGCCTGGCTTCAGGCGAACCCGCAAACTGGAAAACACCCAACCGCTCCGGCACAACCCCAAAAGCCTGTGCAGCAGTGCCCCACCAGGGCAGCTCGCTGATTTTGAACGGCAGCAGCCGGTCAAGCACCGCCGGTAGATTCACCTCGTTCAACGTACAGGCTGCGCCGATCAAGTCTCCCAAATGCTTCGTCACCCGCTCGCAGTAGCGCGCAAAACGCTCCGGCGTTTTCTCATCCACCCATCCACCGTAACGCATCAGCCAGCGCGGCGAGGTGAAATGGTTGAACGTCACCACTGGTCGGATGCCATGCTCGTGACACTTGGCCAACATACGCCGGTAGTGCTCGAGTTCGGCAAACGAGAATTCACCCTCTTCCGGCTCAATCCGCGCCCATTCCACCGAGAAACGGTAGGCGTTAAAGCCCAATTCTGCCAGCAGGGCGATATCTTCGGGATAACGGTGATAATGGTCGCAGGCATCTCCCGAAGGCTCCGCGTAGATCGTCCCGGGCAAATGCTCCAGCACCCAGCTCTCGCTGTTGATATTGTTCCCCTCCACCTGGTGGGCTGCCGTGGCAGCGCCCCACAAAAAGCCTTTCGGAAAAGCGAATTCAGTCATACCAACCTCCCTGGCCAATCGTTTCCTATATTATACATTTCCTATTCTGGAAGAATCCCTCCAGCTTACAACAACCGTCTGCTTCCCACCAAAGGATCCAATCAAAGCCGTTTCACCAAAATCACGCTTGCATATCGTAGATTATTCTGTATAGTAGAAACACATCCGAACTTATCTGTCACATGAGGAATTAGCGATGCGCATCACCATCCTGGCCCTTGGTTCTCGCGGTGACGTCCAACCTTACATCCACTTAGGTAAAGCATTACTGGACGCCGGCCACCAGGTCCGTGTCGCCACCTTCAAGGCTTTCGCCTCAATGGCCACCGCTGCGGGGCTAGACTTCTCCCCCATCCACGGCGACGCGCAAGCTTTGCTTCAAACCGCCGCCGAAGGAAATTTCCTCAACCACAAAGCGAACCCGCTCCAGGTCATGCGCGCGCTGCAAAAATCTTACGGCACGCTTGCCGCCAGCCTGCCTCAAGACCTCACCAACCTGTACGACTCCGATCTCATCCTCAACCAACTCCCGGCCTATCTCTACGGCGGCGATCTGGCCGAGCACCTGGGCATCCCCTGGGCGGTTGTTGCTGTCATCCCATTGGCCCGCACGCGCACAATGCCGCTCATGGGCGCGCCCTCGCCCCTCTCGCGTCTGCCGGGCTTCAACATGCTCACCTACCGTCTGGGCGAGCAGATGGGCTGGCAATTGTTCCGTAGCTCGGTCAACCGTCTGCGCACCCAAACCTGGAAGTTGCCCGCCTTGCCCTTCTGGGGCCCGTTCAACGACATCTACACGAAGAAAGTGCCTTTCATTTACGGCTTCAGTGAGCACGTTGTCCCGCGTCCCTCCGACTGGGGCAGCCACATCCAACAGACCGGATGGTGGTACCCCGAAGACCCTGATTGGCGACCCTCTCCGGAATTGCAACGCTTCATCGAGTCGGGTGATCCCCCGGTGTTCATCGGTTTCGGCAGCATGCCCGTTCGCGACCCGGCCCGCATCACCACCTTGATCATCGAAGCCGTTCGCCTCAGCGGCAGGCGCGCCATCCTGCACGCAGGTTGGGCCGGCCTGGGCGGCGACCTGCCCACCGAAATTTTCCCCATGACGTACGCACCTTACGGATGGTTGTTCCCACGCATGGCTGCCATCGTCCATCATGGTGGCTCGGGAACCAGCGGCTTCGGCTTTGCCTCCGGCGTGCCCTCCATCGTTGTGCCATTCGCCTTCGATCAACTCTACTGGGGCGCGCGTGCCGCCGAAATGGGAGTCGGACCCAAGCCCGTCCCCTTCAAACAGCTCACCAGCGAACGATTAGCAGGCGCTATCCATACGGCCCTATCCGACACAGGCATGCGCCAGCGCGCCGCCGATCTGGGCGAAAAACTACGCAGCGAAAACGGTGTTGCCCGCGCGGTGGAGATCATCAACGCCTTTCCACCAATTAATCCGTCCGATGAAGGTGAGCGAAAGTAATTGTCACCCTGGAAGGATCCTCGCAGGATCATCCCACGAAACAACATGTTTCCATACCACAGCCTTTAGCGAACTTCTGACTCGCCACCTGAACCATCGAACAACCTACCCAGCCAATCCCAAGCTTCTCGACTGTCCAGTGGGCTGGCAATCTTATATCCTTGCGCGTATTCGCAATTCAAACCAGCCAGCATTGCCATTTGGCGATCGGTCTCTACTCCTTCAGCGATGACCTTCATGCCCAACCCGTGCGCCAGCGATATGATCATTCGCACAACTTCCAGACCAACACCATCCGTTTCCAGGTTTGCGATGAAAGCTCTGTCGACTTTTAGAATTTCAATTGAGCGCGTCTGCAAAGAGCCCAAGGATGAATAGCCCATTCCAAAATCGTCGATCTGAGCATGCACACCCAATTCTTCCAGTCTGGCCAACAACGAGGTTGTATTTGATGAGCCTTCCATGATCAGACTTTCTGCAATATCTAGATTCAAGCTTCCGGAGGGCAGGCAATACTTTTCCAACATCCCAGCAACCTTCTCAACCAGATCCTTTTCTACGAACTGCCGGGGGGACACATTCACACTTACTGACATCGGCGGGGTGGCTGGAAATTTTTCTTGCCAGAGGCCGATCTGTCGGCAGGCTTCATCCATTACCCAATACCCGATCGGCACGATCAGGCCAATCTCCTCTGCCAGCGGAATGAAATCACCAGGCATGACCAAACCGCGAGTGGGATGATTCCATCGCACCAGCGCTTCGAAACCCACCATCCGCTGAGCCGCAAGATCGACAACCGGTTGATAGTGAAGCACAAATTGCCCTTCATCTATCGCTATACGCAAATCATGCTCCAATTCCAGGCGGGACATAACACTATCTAGCATAACAGGGTCGAAGATCTCATAGCCTCCGGTTCCCCGCCGTTTCGCGCGGTACATGGCAATATCGGCGTCCCGCAACACGTCTTCCGCCTGTTCATACCGTGCATCTCCTAACACAATCCCTATGCTGGTTGAAGCGAAAACCTTATATCCTTCCAGATCAGCTGGCTCTGCCAATTCGCGCAAAATCCGCTCGGCGATTTTAACCACTTGGTGTGCATCCGCCATAGCTTCGACTAAAATCACGAATTCATCTCCACCCAGGCGTGCCACGGTATCCTCGCTGCGGATGCATTTCCGAATTCGCCGAGCGCTTTCAACCAGCAGCAGATCGCCAATGTTATGACCCAGGCTATCGTTTACAACCTTGAAACGATCCAGGTCCATGAACAACACAGCATAATCCTTGTTTATTCGCCGTTTCGCCTGTTCCAATACATGTTGCAGGCGGTCCATTAATAGATTTCGGTTTGAGATGTCGGTGAGTGGATCGTGCAACACGGCATAAGCCAGTTGGTCTTGAACGCGTTTCCGCTCTGCCAGTTCGACCTGCAATTGTTCGTTTGCCTGCTGCAATTCGGCGGTGCGCTCCGATACCTGTTGTTCAAGGTTGCCGGTCATCTTTTGCAACCGGTCAACCATCCGATTAAGGTAAATACTCAGGCTGCCGAACTCATCTGAATAGATAATGTCCATCCGCCTGCTCAGGTCTCCAGCCTCAACATCTTTTAACATCCGAATAATCTTCTCGAAAGGAACTGAAATGTAAGAGATCAAACGGAAGGACAAAAACACGCCTACGGCGACGGCTCCAACACCTGCCACCATGATTTTATGAAATGCTGTCATCGTCGCTTCAGGGGATCGGTCCTGGCCCAAAACCGCTAGATTGATCTGTTGGAAAGCTGTCGGGATGGTAAGCAGCAAGCCGACCAGCAGAAAGCCGATGATCGCCAGTGACAATTTGACCCACAGGCGTGTGCCCTTCATTCCTAACAATTGGACCTCCAGCCGCACCGGCTGCAACCGTCGCATCACCGGTTCCAGCCATTGGTCCATAGCTAGGCTCCCTAAGATCGAATTTACCAATCCGGCGGCCAACATGGACAGGCCCAAAAAAATTAGTTGAAGTACATGCAATTGATACATCAAATACCCGAACAATAAAGTCGGGAGTAATACCAGAGCAACGTACCCCAAGAATTCTAAGTACACATACCGTCGTGAAGCAAAGTTCACTTGTTCCCAGGCCCGCTGCTCGATTTCGATATCCACAGCCCCATTTTGCTTCAGGGCTGCTAATCGCGTGATCATGTCACGGTGATATCTAGAAAAACTGACCAGCAGCACAACATTCCGGAGGATCATGGCTGCTCCCCCAAAAATAAGCAAGCCTAACCCTTGCGTTTGAGTGAATTCAGCGTTGCTTTGCGCGGGCATGGCGGTGAGTATTATTACGATCGGGGTATTAATTACCTGCAAAATGACAAGCATCCAGAACGGGTACCAGCCACCCGTCCTTGCAACAAGCTTATCGAGAAACGCCGCAAATCCCGTTTCCTTCACTCGTCGCCTTTTGTTATCCACAACTTACAAAAT
>JAEXTI010000586.1 GCA_023406965.1 Chloroflexota bacterium | reverse complement strand
TGGCGCAAGCGCTGCGCGATGCGGGCATGGAAGTGATTTACACGGGGCTGCGGCAAAGCCCGGAGATGATTGCCGAGGCTGCTTTACAAGAAGATGTGGACGTGGTGGGGTTGTCGATCCTTTCGGGGGCGCACTTGACGCTGGCCCCCCGGGTGATCGAGCTTCTGCGCGCCAACGGGCAGGGAGACGTGCTGGTGTTCATGGGCGGAATCATCCCCGAAGAGGACGTGCCTGCTTTGAAGGCCGCCGGAGTGAGCGCGGTGTATGGCCCGGGGTCCTCAACCGAGGAGATTGGCAAGGACATCCGCGCGGCGGTGCTCGGCGCGACGGAAGGCTAACATGGATTTGGTTGAGCGGGTGCTGGCGGGTGAGCGATTGGCGCTGGCCCGGCTGCTGACCCAGGTGGAAAACAACACTCCGGCCGGGCGAGAGGCTTTGGAGCGTCTGTTCTCCCTGACGGGTAGAGCACATTTGGTGGGCATCACCGGCGCGCCGGGAACGGGCAAGTCTTCGCTGGCCAACCGCCTGGCGTTGGGCATGCGTAAAGAAGGCGCAGCAAAGGTGGGCGTGGTGGCGGTAGATCCCACCAGCCCGTTCAGCGGGGGAGCCTTGCTGGGTGACCGCTTGCGCATGAAAGATGTGGCCGGTGACTCGGGTGTGTTCATCCGCTCGATGGCGGCGCGGGGCACGCTGGGCGGTTTGGCCCGCGCCACGGCAGCCGTCGTGCAAGTGCTGGACGCTGCCGGGTACGACCCGGTGTTGATTGAAACGGTCGGCGCGGGGCAATCGGAGGTGGATATCGTCCGGTTGGCGCACACCGTGCTGGTGGTGGACGCACCGGGGCTGGGAGATGACATTCAGGCCATCAAAGCCGGGATTCTGGAAATTGCCGATGTGCTGGTGGTGAACAAAGCCGACCAGCCAGGCGTAGAAAACACGCTGCGCGCTTTGCAGGCCATGCTGGATATCGGCGAGCAGCGCTACGCGCAGACCGGTTGGAAGCCGCCCTTGCTACGGGCATCGGCCGTGACCGGCGAAGGTATTGACGAGATTCTAGCGGCTATTCGGGCGCATGGAGAATACCTGAGCGAGAGTGGCGGGCGGCGACAGCGCGACGAAGCTCGGCTGACGGGCGAGTTTGAGACGCTGCTGCAAGAGGAACTACTGGCCCGTTGGCGAGCAGGCGCTGCGCCTGACAAGGCAGAAGTTGTTCTGGCGCGGATGAAAGCACGTGAAATTTCGCCTGGTAGAGCGGTGCGAGAGCTGCTGGGCTAGAGATTGACGAGCGAAGCGATCAAGGTTAAAATCGAACAGGTTTTCTGGTAATTAAAAAAGGAGCCTGAGCGATGGAGTTTCGACTAAACGCGCCATTTCAGCCGATGGGCGACCAGCCTGAGGCGATTGAACAATTGGTGGAGGGCGTGCGCCAGGGACTGCGCCATCAGGTGCTGCTGGGAGCGACCGGCACGGGCAAGACCTTCACCATGGCGAACCTGATCCAGCGCGCGCAGATGCCCGCGCTGATCATGGCGCACAACAAGACGCTGGCTGCGCAGTTGTATGCCGAGTTCAAGGAGTTCTTTCCTGAAAATGCGGTGGAATATTTTGTCTCCTATTACGATTACTACCAGCCGGAGGCTTATGTTCCACAGCATGATCTGTACATCGAAAAGGAAACACAGATCAATGAGGAGATCGAGCGCCTGCGCCTGGCCGCTACAACGGCCTTGATGTCGCGCAAGGATGTGATCATCGTGGCCTCGGTCTCGTGCATTTACGGTCTGGGTAACCCGGAAGAATACGGGAAAAAGATCATCAATCTTGAACAAGGCGCTATCTACCGGCGCAATGCGCTTCTGCGCTTGCTCGTCGAAAGCCAGTACCAGCGCAACGACATGGAGCTGCGCCCGGGCACGTTCCGCGTGCGTGGCGACACGCTAGAGATCTTTCCGGCTTACGAAGAACAGCGCATCCACCGTATCAGCTTCTTTGGCGACGAGGTGGAGCGAATTATCGACCTCAACCCGGTGACGGGCGAGGTTTACGATGAGCCGAAGACGGTGTCGGTGTTCCCGGCCAAGCACTTTGTGACCGCCGACGAGAGTTTGAAGGTAGCCATTGCCGAGATTGAAGCCGAGCTGGCTGAACGGTTGGCATACTTCAAACGCGAGGGCAAACTTCTGGAAGCGCAGCGCATCGAGCAGCGCACGAACTATGACCTGGAGATGCTGCGCGAGGTGGGCTACTGCTCGGGCATCGAGAACTACTCGCGGCACATGGATCATCGTCCTGAGGGCTCGCCTCCGTGGACGTTGATCGACTACTTGCCCAGCGAATACCTGCTGATCATTGACGAGTCGCACATGTCGGTACCGCAAGTGCGGGGTATGTTCAACGGCGATCGCTCGCGCAAGCAGGTCCTGGCGGATTACGGTTTCCGGCTGCCTTCGGCGCTGGATAACCGCCCGTTGAAGTTCGAGGAATTCGAGCAACACATGGGCTACACCATCTACACATCGGCGACGCCGGGGCCTTACGAGCTACAGCACGCCGAACAGGTGGCCGAGCAGATCATCCGCCCGACCGGCCTGGTGGACCCAGAGGTGGAAGTGCGCCCGACCAAAGGGCAGGTGGATGACCTGGTGGGCGAGATCCGCCGGCGGACCGAGGTGGGCGAGCGCGTGCTGGTGACAACCCTGACCAAGCGCATGTCGGAAGATTTGTCGGAATACCTGATGGAGTTAGGCATCAAGGTGCAGTACCTACACTCCGAGGTGGAGACCCTGGAGCGGGTGGCGATCTTGCGCGACCTGCGCCTGGGCGTGTTCGACGTGCTTGTGGGCATCAACCTGTTGCGCGAAGGCCTGGACTTGCCGGAAGTGTCACTGGTGGCAATCCTGGATGCCGATAAGGAAGGCTTCTTGCGCTCGGGGACGGCTTTGATCCAGACGATTGGTCGCGCAGCGCGTAATGTGAGCGGGCGAGTGATCATGTATGCCGACAAAATGACCGACTCGATGAAGATGGCGATTGACGAGACAAACCGCCGGCGCGCCAAGCAGAAACGATATAACGAAGAGCACGGCATCCAGCCGGTGAGCATCCACAAGACCATTCGCGACATTACCGAGCGGCTGACCATGACCGGACAACAGGCCATTGCCGAGAAGCGCGGCGATTACAAGGCTGATCGCAAGGCGGGAGTCATGCCGCGGGGCGAGATGCAGCGGCTGGTGGCAGAGTTGGAACGGCAGATGAAACAGGCCGCCAAGGATATGGAGTTCGAGAAAGCGGCTGCCTTGCGTGACCAGATGTTCGAGCTGCGGGCGATGATGGTAGAAGACTCCAACCTGTCGCCGTTGCAAAAGGTGAAAATATTGTCTGGTGAAGAGTAGAGGGGATCCACGTTTTGAGGTAGGGGAAGTTCATGAACTTCCCCTACTTCAAAAATGCAAAATCCAACACACATTCCTCGCATTTTCTTCACAACTTCTTCACAAGTGATTGGTATCCTTCAACTTGTAAGGTAAAACAAGTCTGATCACTCAACTGGAGGTTGTGATGAAAAAATGGTTTTTGATTGGTAGTTTGGCCCTCGTGGCTGTTATCGGTTCTGCGCTGCTCTTAGGCGTTGGTATTGTCAATGCTCAGGCTCCCACGCCGGGCACTCCTTCCGGCGGCGGCATGCGCGGTGGCTGGATGATGGGCGGGGATACCCCCATGTCCGAGTACATGCACGCTGCCCTGGCTGAGAAGCTGGGTTTGACCGTGGAAGAGCTGGAGGCGAAGATCGCTGAAGGCACGACCGTTTGGGACTTGGCCGAAGAGAAGGGCCTGACGGTTGAAGAATTCCAGGCGTTGATGCTGGAAGCTCGCAGCGATGCCCTGGCGCAGATGGTTGCCGATGGCGTCATTACCCAGGAGCAGGCCGACTGGATGAGCCAGCGCGGCGCCGGACGGATGGGCGGACGCGGTGGATGCCCGAACATGACCGGCGAGACCGCCCCCGGCACGAT
>JAEXTI010000536.1 GCA_023406965.1 Chloroflexota bacterium | reverse complement strand
CACTTGATTTTTCGTGGCCTATGTTCGAATATGCGAAATTGCATACTGCCGACCAGCCGGGCGTGGTTCTCCTGCGGGCCAATTCCACCAGTAAGCTGCCGTTCCGCAATGAAAGCTTTGATATCGTCTTCTTGAGACTTGCCCCGCTGGGCGAGCACCGCATGGATAATGCGCAGGCTTCGCTGCAACTGCTCAAGCCTGGTGGGTGGCTGTTCAAGGCCGGTTGGGACCCGCGCAACAGGGGAGAATCCTGGACTGAAGCTGTGCTCAAGGCGGGCTATGAGTGCGCGGAGACACATGAATGGTTATATCCGCGCACAAAGACCCGCGCGGAATATGCCGCTAGCCGGGTCGAGGCGGAGCGGGCGATCGCCTTTGGCGCCCCAATCGGGAATCTACCGGAGGAGCCGGTCAGCTTGGTCTCGATGATCTGTGAAACCTTGAGGATCGCCCGGAAACCAGGATAATAGATAGTTCAGATCGGGCGTTTGCGTCCCCCATACCTTTACGGCTTAATGAGTTCAAGCGGCCACTTAAAAAAGTAGTATGCCCCTGCCTGAGCAGTTACGTTTTGAGGAGAAACCAATGGATATTCACACCTTGAGAAAATGGGTCGTGCAGCGCGATTCGATTAGCATTCTGGAAACGATCGATGTGCATACGGGCAGCCGGACGGTGCTCAAAGAGTTTGATTACGTCATCGAGGCGCCCAACTGGACGAAGGATGGTAGGACTCTGGTGTATAACAGCCGGGGGCGCCTGTATGCCTATGATCTGGCCAGCGGCGAGGTCAAAGAGATGGACACGGGCTTTGCCATCGATTGTAACAACGATCACGTTCTTTCGCCCGATGACCGGCACATTGCCGTCAGCCATTTTACCTACGAAGATGCCGTGTCGAGGATTTACATTCTGCCGTTTGACGCGGGCAGCCCCAGGTTGGTGACTGAGAAAGGCCCCAGCTACCTGCACGGCTGGTCGCCGGACGGCAAGCGCCTGGCCTACTGCGCCGAACGCGGCGGGCAGTACGACATCTATACCATTTCAGTCAACGGCGGCCCGGAGACCCAGCTCACTAATTTGCCGGGCCTGGACGACGGCCCCGAGTACTCGCCCGATGGCGAGCACATCTGGTTCAACTCCACCCGCAGCGGGTTGATGCAGGTCTGGCGTATAGAAACGGACGGCTCCAACCCAACGCACATGGTGCAAGAGGATGCCAACTGCTGGTTCCCGCATGTTTCGCCCGACGGTCAGTGGGTGGTGTATATCGTCTACGCAAAAGGTGATGTGGAGCCGGGCGATCATCCAGCCAACAAGAATGTCGAATTGCGCCTTGTCCCGGCGGCAGGCGGCGAATCGAGAACCATCGCGAAGTTCTTTGGGGGACAGGGCACGATCAACGTGAACTCGTGGTCGCCCGATAGCCGCACAATCGCGTTTGTGTCATACCGGCTCAAATAGTTGCCGCGTGGAATCAAAAAAGAGGTTGTTCACAGCCTCTTTTTTGATTCTGAGAATTGGCTATTGACAATCAAAAAGGCGTTGCTATAATAAACTTTGTAAGGTCAATGGACTTACAAAGTTTTGTCTTTCTATCCCCAAAATTGATCTGTCCCCCTCCAATTCTATGGAAAAAGCGACCCGCCAACATACCAAAGAGCATAATCGAGCCCTGGTTCTGCGCACCATCGTTACCAATAACAGCATCAGCCGCGCGGAAATTGCTCGAATCACCAGTTTAACGCGCACCACCGTCTCGGATATTGTGGCCGACCTGATGGCCGAGGGCTTGGTGAGTGAGGTTGGGGTGGGCACTTCTTTGGGTGGGAAAAACCCAATCCTGCTGAGCCTGGTGGAAGACTCACGCTTTTTGATTGGCCTGGACCTGGCCCAGCGGGAGTTTTTGGGAGCGGTGTTCAACCTGCGCGGCAAGATTCGCTTCATGACCCGCCAGCCAGTGAATAATCGCAGTGGAAAAGAAGCACTGGACTCGATCTACGAGATCTTGGATGGTTTGGTCAAAACGTCCTATCAACCCATCATGGGGATTGGCATCGGCACGCCGGGTCTGGTAAACACCAGCGAAGGGGTCATAGTCAACGCGGTTAATCTCGATTGGCAGAACCTGCCCCTGGCGAACCTGCTGGAAGAGCGCTACCACCTGCCTGTGTATGTGTTGAACGACAGCCAGGCAGCCGCAATGGGTGAATATAACTACGGTGAAGGGCACCAGGAAGAAAATAACATGATCGTGATCAATGCTCGGCAGGGCATTGGCGCAGGCCTTATCATCGGTCACCAGCTTTTCCAGGGGGACGGCGGGTTTTCGGGTGAAATCGGCCACATTGTGGTTGTGCCACAGGGCGGGCAGCGCTGCCGCTGCGGAAAGTATGGCTGCCTGGAGACGGTTGCCAGCACGCGCGCGCTGCTCCAGCAGGCCAGAGAACTGGCCATACATAACCAGGGCATCTTCCAAGAGACTGAGGAAATTGATTTCGCTGCCATTTTGCGGGTTTTTGGGGAAGGCGAGCCTCGGGTGCAGAAAATGGTGCTGGATACCGCACGCTACATGGGTTTTGCCATCTCCAGCCTGATTGGCACCTTGAATATCCACAAAATTGTTC
>JAEXTI010000416.1 GCA_023406965.1 Chloroflexota bacterium | reverse complement strand
ACAAGAGCGGGAGGGTGAGCACATCGGCGAAGGCGCGCAACATGCGCCGCTCGAGACACACCGCCTTGCACTCCACGAATTGGATGATCCCGGCGATATCGTCGGGCTTGAGGGTGGTGGCAAAGGGCACCGCGATGGCCCCCAGCTTCATGATGGCCAGATAGGAGGCCACCCAGAAGAGGGAATTGTTCCCCAGCAGGCCCACCCGGTCGCCGGGTTGGATGCCCATGCGCAGCAGCTCGGCGGCAACCCGCGCCGCCGCATCGCGCAAATCCTGGTAGGTGTACTCAGTCTTGGCGAAGATCAGCGCGGTGTCTTGGGGAATCCCATTTTCGAGGAGATAATCTGCCGTATTCATGGAACCCTTCGCTTTCTCAAACCCGGTCGTCCGGGCCTTTCCCCTTCCCGGGCAGTGGCGATGACAAAATGATTACACCTTTAAGATTTGCTTGCGCCGGATAAACTGGGCCAGCAAGGTTACGGAGTCAAAATTGTCCGGAACGATGTCCTCGTCGGCCACTTTGAACCCGAAATTCTCTTCCACAAACATGACCAGCTCGAGGACGTTCATCGAGTCGATGATGCCATTCTCCAGGAATGAAGCGTCCAGCGGGTGGGGATAACCATGCTTGCTGAACAAAATGTTGTCTGTGATGTATCTGGAGATTTTCTCTTCAACCGGATCCATTCTGCACCTCTTTTGTGTCTTACCTATACTTCTGGTTGGGGAAGTTCCCGAACATGAGGTGATTGTGGGGGCTTCGCCCCCACAATCACCTCATGCCGGATTTTTTTAGCCTTCGTTTCCGCGCACCTGCCACTTGAGGGTTTGCAAACCCACGTCGAGCGCAATCTTGAATGTAGAAGCATCAGACAGCAGCATCTTCAAGTAAGTGAAGGCCGGGCGCGGGCGGAAAGCCCATTCGCGGAAGGCACGCCGCTGCCAGTACATGAGCCGTTCGGCAGGTAATTGAGGATAATCCAGGACGGTCTCTTTGTCCATGTCCACCTGCTCCCAGCGCGTGCCTTTGCGGAACCAGCCCTCTTTGACCACCTCAAAGAAGAAGGGCGTGCCTGGGTAGGGGGCGGCGATGTGGAACAGGGCAATATCCAGAGGCAGTTTTTTGGCAAAGTCGATGGTCTGGCGGATGGTTTCTTCCGTCTCGCCGGGCAGGCCGATGATGAAATAGCCCCAGTTGTTGATTCCGGCTTTGTGCGAGAGATTAAGTGAATGCAAGGCGCGATCTGGGTAGACGCCCTTGCGAGCATGCTTGAGGATTTGCTCGTTGCCGCTTTCAATGCCCCAGGAAATCCACCAGCAGCCGGCTTTGGACATCAAGCCCAGCATCTCTTCGTCCACGTAATCGACGCGGCTGTTGCAGGTCCATTTGATCTTCAGACCCTGTTCGATGATCAGTTTGCACATGCCCACCACCTGGTCGCGGCTGACCGTGAACAGGTCGGCGTACATATGGATATTACGAATGCCCAGTTTGTTGAGCACCCACAACTCCTCGACGATTTTCTCTGGCGAGCGCACGCGCACCGAATACTGATAGGAAACGTGCTTGATGCAGTAGGTGCAGCCCGCCGTGCAGCCGCGGCTGGTGACGATGAAGGTGAAAGGCCCCTTCATCATGGGCATCTTGTAGCTTTGCAGCGGCAGCAGCTCGTGCGCCGGGATGGGCAGGTCGTCCAGGTCGGCCACGAAAGGCCGGGGAATGTTCTTGACGATCTCATCGCCGCGCCGCCAGGCAATGCCGCGGATGCCGCTCATCTCCACCTGCCCATCCACGATTGAAGGTTTATAACCCATTTCTTTGTCGAACATGATCTGGATTTGAGGCGGGCGCTGGTCGGTCTTGCCTTCCAGGTGGTCGAGCAGGTCACGGATGGTCAGGTCGGGCTCGCCGTACATGACGAAATCCAGGGTCGAGTAAGCTTTCATGGTCTCGACCGGGATGGGGGTCACGTGGGTGCCGAAGGCGATGGTTTTTGCGCCGCGATTCTTGGCCAGGAAGGTGCCGTACATGTCATTTTCCAGCGTCGGCGCGGTCACCTGGGTGAGGTAGTACTTGGGCTGGTACTTATCCAGCATCTTGGTGAACTGAGGCCAGCCGATTTTGGAGCCGATGGCGTCGATGACCGCTACCGTGTAGTTGTCGCGCAGGATGGCGGCCATTTGAGCCAGCGACACCTGGGGCCAGACCATGTTTTCGCGCGAGCGGCGCCCCACGCGGTGCTGCGATCGAATCCAGATGCCGTCATCGGGGCCAGGCGGGTTGACCAGCAGGATATCGACCGCATCGGGGGAGCGCGGAGTGTCGACCGCTCCCTGATGGACAATCGAATCCGCATCGGGGAAGTTGGACTCTCTCACGCGGGCAATTCGATTGGTGCCCAGATTCTTGAAATCTCGAGGTTGAATTTCGTCAGACATAGAAACCTCCTATCCTTGCAAACCGTTAAGATCAGGGTGGATGAGTATAGTATCTCATCCAATCTACCACTGATTACATATCTTTTTCGATCAAGACTTCGCGCTGGCTCAAATCGTCCAGAACGCGCATCAAGATCCAGTAAATGATCAACTGGACACCGACCAGAGTCAACTCTGCGCCGCCCAGCATCCAGAACCACAAGCGGCTGATATCGCCGCCAGACGCGCCGGAGATCAGGCTGATTAAGCCAACCAGGAAACCGGCGATGAAACTGACCACGCCCATCCAACCAAAGTTGTTTTCCAACGGATTTTTGAAGACTGGCTTGCCAAACAACCCCTGACGGACAGGCGCTTCATAAAACAGCGAGACAAGGTAGTTAAAGGTGGCGCCGAGGGCAAATAAGCTGATGCCGATGACGCCCATGACCAGGGCCGTGAACAGGGCGGCTACGCCCCACGGGCCCAGGCTGGTTACACCGCTGAGGCGGGCAATGACCAGACCCAGGGCGATCAACCCGGCGATGCCGGTGCCGATGAGACCGAGAATGCCCAACACCCGCACGGGATTGTAGGTGAGCACCGTCCAGACCATAGACTGCAAAAAAATGCGCCCGTCACGGATGACGCTCAGCTTGGAGCGGCCAACGCGCTCGCTGTAGGGGATGGGCACTTCGACCATCTTGATGCCCTCGTGCACGGCGCGCGTGCTCATCACGGGGGTCAAGTTGAGGCCATCGGGCAGCGGAGAGATTTTCCGCAGAACATCTTTGCGGAAGACGCGCATTCCGCTGGCACTGTCAGTGACGCGCTGCCAGCCTAACACGCTGAGCAGGGTGGCAAAAATGACATTGCCGATGCGGCGGGTGACGGGCATGCGCGACTCTGCGCCCGCCATACGCGAGCCGATAACCAGGTCGGCGCCCTTCAGCGCTTCGACACACAACTGCGGGAAATGCTCCGGCGGGTAGGTGCCGTCGGCATCCAGGAAACCAACCAACTCGCCATTGGCCTGGGCAAAACCGGTTTTCAAGGCCGCACCGTAGCCGCGGTTCTTGGGATGGGAGATGATGCGCACGCCGGAGTCGTCTCCAGCCACCTGCTGGGCCACCTCAGCGGTCCGGTCGCGCGAGCCGTCGTTCACGACCAGCAACTCCATTTCGTTCACCCCGACCTCAGCCAGCGCCGGACGTACCGCCAATACACGGCGCATGATCTCTTCAATGCCGTTTTCTTCGTTATAGGCCGGAATGACAATCGATA
>JAEXTI010000370.1 GCA_023406965.1 Chloroflexota bacterium | reverse complement strand
TTCATCTTTTAGTGGTATGTTTCTTACCAAAAGGGTGGTGGCTTTCAAGAAATTCCCTGCCGGGTCGCCAATTTTTAATTCTGGAATGGCTTTTCTGGCCGCGGGATTGAAATCGACCAGGCGATTGCGGTTGTCCACCACCAGTACGCCGTCGGTCATATTGTCGACCAGCCGGTCGCGAGCGATGGGAACGATATCCAGCAGTCGCAGGCGCACCAGGGCAAAGGCAAATACTAGCCCGGTGAGGGTGAAGAAGAAGGGCGTGTTATCGGCGCCGGGTAACACGTTTAGGCCCGTTGTGAAAATCAAACTACCAACCCAGGTCAAGCCCATTCCGGCCAAAATAGTCAGGTACTGCTGGCGGTAAAGCCCTTTTGCACGGACGACGGCCCGTGCCAGCAAAATGAATGCCACCGCGATCAAGAAGTAAGAGTAGATGATGTTGGCCCAAGAGGCCACTCCGGCATCCAGAATACTGGCTGTGTTTAGCTCGCGTTTTCCGCCAAAGAACAGGTTATGCCAGGGGTCGGTCCACATCAGGATATTGATCAGCACCGGCTCGATGCATAGCGCCAGCAGGAAGGGTCTCTTCAACCACCGCTCGCCCTGCACTACCTGTATCACAAACAACAATACTGCCGTGGGGACGATGGTAACGCCGATAAAGGTAATATCCAGCCAGAAGTAGGGAGTAAGGCCGGGTACATCTGCCCAAAAGAGAGCGTAGGTGATGTCCCACCAGGCTAAAGCGCCCATGAGTACCATGAGTGGTACAGCCCCTGGAGAACTGCGGCGCATTTGCCAGACGACTACACCTACAACCAGGCAGATGATCCCGGCTGCCAGCAAAATTCCGCCGGCTAACAAATTTGGAGGGGCCATTAACTTTCTATTTTACCAGCGTGCGCGGTGCTCCTCGGCAAAACCGACCAGGTCGCTAATCTCGATCACCTCGCCGCTGTCTAGCACGGCTTTTCCGGCGTAACGCCCAAACATCTGGTGCACTTCGCTGTCGATGACGCCCAGTTTGGTAGTGGCGATGCGCTCTTTGAACGGCGTCAGGGTGATATCCAGCCGCCCGGCGTCGTCGGTGAAGCGCCAGGGGCGCATGTAGTCGCCGGAGGTGTAATCGAAGGCCACCGGATCGAGCTTGTGCACGCGCCCATCGAGGATGACGCAGTTTTCACCGGCCCGGCTGAGATCACCGAAACCTTTGCCCAGGTTGAGTCCCACGCGCCGCCCGTCGGCCAGAAAGCCCGATGCGCTGGCCCAGTTCCAGTAGCTCTGGTATTCCCACACCCCGCGGCCCCAATCCAGCGAGCCCAGGCTTTCGTCGGGGCGCAGTTCCTCCAGCCAGTCGCCGTAACGAATGGAGCCGCTGGCGGGCATGCAGTTGATCTTGCGGTTGTAATAGAAGCGTTTTTGGCCGATAGGAATGACGATGGTCATCGACTCGTGCTCGGGCGGGCAAGCCATCTCGATCTCGGCTTTGATCCCGCGCCCGGCGTGGAACCCTGGCCAATCGACAAACACGCGCCGCGCGCCGGGCAAGGCCTGAAAGCGCAGGGTCATTTTGTCGTTGGAAAAGCTGGTTTCGCCTTCGCTGCTGTTGCGTGGCAGGATGATGCCCTTGCCCAGCGGGATGACGGCGCCTTCCTCGTGCAATTCACCGGTGCTAAAGTCCAGGCTGTAGACGAAGATGTTTCCGGCGTAGCCCAGGTCGGCGATGGTGGCGGAGAAGAAGCGCCGTGGAGTGAAGACGGCGTAATAATCCCAACGCTTGATCCGAAAGCGCTGCAAGAAGCGCAGCGTGTAAAAGCGGGCGTTTTCCAGGTTGCAATCCAGCAGCGGCTGGCGCATCCATCCGACCTGGGCCAGTTTTCCCTGTGCGTCCAGCAGCGGACCAGGCTGAGTGAGCTCGATTTGCGTTTTCAATGCTTTCCCTCCCGTGGTCTAGCGAACTTTTTCTCTCATGTCCCTTACAGCAATAATAATGGTTCCAGGAGAGTCCTGGTAAATCATATGCCCGCTGTCTTCCGCCAGGATAATACGCCCGGCGGTCGATTTCTGCGCCAATTCCTGGCTTTGCTCGATCCAGAACTGCTGGAAGGAGTCCGCCGAGGCGCCGAAGTTAGGGTTGGGTTGCGTCGAGTTAATGACGATCAACGGTAAATCGCCAAAGGTGTCGATATCGGCTGCCTGGCGGGCGCTTTCGCCGAACAACTCGCTGTGCTCCGAAGCCAGAGCTTGAAGATAAGCGCCTTGGGCCTGGTCGGTTTCATCGGCGGATTGCAGCAGCGCCTCTGCCTGGGCGTTCATCTCCTGCGTCTGCGCCTCAAACTGCGCAGTCAATTCAGGGAAGGTGCTGCCGTCCAGCAGCCAGCCCAGAGGGGTAGGGTCCAGCAGGATCAATCCGGCGGTCACGTTGGGATACTGCGCGGCAAAGACCTGCATATTGATGGCCCCCAGGGAGTGCCCGACCAGGATGTAGGGTCCTGGCAGGGCGGCGGCCTGGAGCAGGGCACGCAATTCGCTTGCGGCTTGCAAGCTGTGGCGCGGCAGGGGGCCGGGCTCACTTTGACCGTACCCGGCGCGGTCGTAGCTGCACACTGTGGTCGTTTCGGACAAATGGCCCATAACGGCGGTCCAATTTTGGTAAGAATCTCCCGCGCCCACATCAATGACCACCACCGGGCTGCCACCGCCAACGCATTCCAGGTGCAGGCTGTGCGTACCGATGTCGTAAGACTGGCTCACCGGGAATCCTGCGGCGGCGCAACTGGTCAGAACTACAGTCAACAGTAGGACAAGGGAAAGGCGGGGAGTCAGTCGAAGGTTCATTCTTTCTTAGAAGCCAGCAACTCGGCCAGCTTCTGCTCTTTCTCGGCGCGGTCTTTGTAGTGAACCGGGGCTGCCAGGTGGCGGCGCAGGGTGGCTTCGTCGAGGTGCGGTTCGTAGTAGTCGCGGAACATTTCCAGGATGGAGAAGGGTTCTCCGGAGTATCGCTCATAGAGGACGGCATCTCCGGTACGCACAAATCCTTCTTGCAGGACTCGGCAGTAAAAGCCGGGGCGCTCGGCGTGCCGATAACGCTTGACAAAACCCGGGTCGCCCATGCGCGCCGCCAGGGTGACGCAGGGAATGCGTGGCGAGGTGACTTCCAGTAGCACTTCGCCGATGGCGAGCCGGTCGCCGATGAGGGCCTGGGCGGTTTCCAGCCCGGCGATGGTCAGGTTTTCGCCAAAGGTGCCCGGCTCCAGCGGAGAGCCCAGTTCCCGCGCCCACCAATCGTAGTCAGGCCCGCCGTAGACATACACGGCCTGGTCCACGCCACCGTGATGTTTCGTGTCGCAAATGGCGTCGTCTTTCAATCCCAGCCGGGAGATGAAGACCGCTTCGTTGCTGGGTTGCTTAAAAATCCCGGTCAAACCGGAGGATTTGGCATTCTTGATGGGGCGAGCCTGCCCGATATTCACGCTCAACAGGTAAAGGGGTTTACTTATCATAGTAAGGTAAAGTATAGGCAGATTGGAGATACAGGTCAAGGAAGGAGATATGTTATCATCTGCCTCATGCCGCGGAAAAACTTGACCACTTTCTTTATTTTACTGGTCACCCAGACTGTCTCGCTGATCGGCAGCCGCATGACCTCGATGGCCATGGGCATCTGGATATACACCGAGACGGGCAAGGCCGCGCCGCTGCTCTTGGCTTCCTTTTTTGCCGAGCTGCCGGGGATGTTGGTGGGCAGCCTGGCGGGAGCGCTGGTGGACCGCTGGTCGCGCAAAGCCGTGATGATCCTTTCCGATGCGGGACAGGCGCTGGGCAGCCTGTTCTTGCTGATCAGTTTTGCCTCGGGGCAGTTCCAGCCCTGGCATTTGTACGTCGTTTCATTGATGCAGGGTTTGTTCGGTACATTCCAGGGTCCGGCGCGCGACGCGACCACCACCCTGTTGATCCCCGCCGAACGCCGCGAGCGCTTGAATGCAGTCATCGAGCTGTCTTTTCCGTTGGCCAGCACCATTGCGCCGGTGTTGGCGGGCTTGCTGTACAGCCTGATCGGGGTGACCGGGGTCATCCTCATTGACCTGGCTACTTTCTTGCTGGCGGTGCTGGTTGTGGCGGGTCAATCCATTCCGCAGCCGCCGCCCAGTGAGGAGGGCGCCGAAGGCCGCGGGAGGTTCTTGAGTGAAGTCCTGGGTGGGCTGCGCTTCTTCCTCAAGCGACGGGCACTGTTTTTGTTTTTGCTGTACCTGGTGTTCGTCAACTTTCTGCTCAACGGCCCGCTGGAACTGGCCATTCCTTACCTGATCGCGGTGACTGGCTCGGAGCAGGAGATGGGCTGGGTGATTGGCTTGATGAGCCTGGGCGCGTTCAGCGGCGCGGTGCTGATTAGTCTGTGGGGTGGCACCCGCCCCCGTATGTACACCATTTTGGGCGGGCTGATCCTCAGCGGCATCATGTTCCTTGTCTATGGCACGGCGCGGGCGACTCCTATTCTGGGAGTGGCATTGTTTCTGCTCATGGTCCCACTACCCATCAACAATGCCCTGGTTGTGTCAATCTTGCAGCTCAAAGCCCCGCCTGATTTGCAGGGGCGTGTGTTTGCCTTCTTCGGGCAGGCCAGCCTGCTAGGTTCTACGGTGTCGTTTGCACTCACCGGCTGGATTGTGGATGCCTGGCTGGAGCCGGCGGTGGGTGGGCCAGGGTGGGAGCGAGTGGCCTGGCTGGTGGGGGATTCGGCTGGGGCAGGGATGGGGCTGGTGCTGGTGGCGGCAGGGCTGCTCATGCTGGTGGCGACTCTGCTGGTCTGGGCACAACGCTCAATCCGCCGGTTGGAAACGGATTTGCCGGACAGTGGGTGAAGAAAATCCTCTACTTCAGCCCTTTTCCACTTATGCTTGAGTAGCTACCATAAAAGATTGAAATCACGGAGAGGGTATGCTATAGTTTAATCGCAACAAAGAATACGCTAAGCCCGTAGCGCCAGGCGCTGACACATTGCAGCACGGGGAATTTCATCGCTCCCGCCTTCATCAAGGCGGGATTATGTTTTTGAGCCAGGAAGGAAGGTGAAAAATGGCAGTAATAACCATTTCACGCCAATATGGAAGCGGCGCAGATGAGATTGCCGGCCGCGTGTGCGAAGCCTTGGGTTACCGCACATTCGACAAGCGGCTGATTGCGCGAGCCGCTGCCGAAGCAGGCATCTCTGCTCAGGAAGCCATTGATTACTCCGAGGAGAACTATAAGGTCAAAGGATTCCTTGACCGGCTTTTCTCCCGTTCTACCCCGGTTGCGCAGGTGCGCGTCTGGCGAGAAGACCCTTCTGGAACACGCAGCACAGAGGATCTTTCGTTGAGCGAAGATGCGGCGTTGAGCCTGGTGCAGCACGCCATCCGCAGCGCCTACGAGGCAGGCAACGTGGTGATCATGGGGCGCGGCGGGCAAGCCTTGCTCAAGGACAAGCCCGGCGTGTTGCATATTCGTCTGGAAGCTCCCCTGGAGGAGCGCATCCAGCGGGTGAAGGAACGCTTCAAAGAATCTCGCCACCTGTTCCAGGCGGATATTGAAATCCGCCGTGAGGCACAAGATTATATAGTCCAGCGTGACCAGGCTTCGGAAGATTATCTGCGCCACTACTACGATATTGACTGGACCGATTCGTTGCAGTACCACATGATTTTGAACACGGGCAAGTTAAGTATCGACCAGGCGGTGGAGATGATCGTGACGCTCGCACGCCAGATGGATAAGGAACTCCAGCCGGCTCACCCCGTCCAGGCCTGATGACGGTTCGATCTTAGCTGCTCAAAAGGTAAAGAATGCTCGTGAATACGAGGTATTTGCGGGGCGCATTGCACCCTGTAAATACCTCGATTAGCTTTAGTGGTCTTCTCGCTAAATGAGTGGCGTTTGTATTCCGGGTATTTGTGCGGCTACTCCGCACAAATACCCGGAATACAAACTACCAATTTACTGGTTCTCTCGCTAAGCAATCATTCAAAGTGATTAAGATGGGCTAAAACTTGCAACCTTCAGGGGCAAGGAGACCCTGGAGATGCCACGAAAAAAGTACGTTATCACTGAATGAAGAAGAACGCCAAACTCTAGAAGCGCTAACGCGCAAGGGAAAGGCAAAAGCATGGAAATTCAAACAGACGATGATCCTGTTGAAAGCAAATGAGGAAATACCGGATCCGGAAATCATGGCAGCTTTGAACGTCAGTCGACCCTGTGTCGTGCGGATTCACATAAGTTTTTTGAATGAGGGGATCGAACGAGCTCTGAAAGAAGACCTGCAGCCAGGGCAAAAAGGCAGGTTGGATGAGCGTGCAGAAGCCATGTGATCGGGACCGCTTGTACGGAGGCCTCAGAAGGATATGAACATTGGAGCCTGAGACTATTAGTGGGCAAGCTGGTGCAACTCGGAGTTGTGGACATTGTTTCTCATGAGATAGTGCGACAAACACTCAAAAAAACGAACTGAGGCCTTGGCAGCAAGAGACGCGGTACAAACCAGAAGCTAGTGGTGGTTACGTGGTTTGTATGGAAGATGTGCTGATCTTTATGAACAGCATTTGGATCCCCCCGAGTTCGTAAAAAAGAGGATCATCTTCTCGGCTTACTTGGCGAGGGAAATAGAAACTGTGTTTGGTTCTTTGATATAATCCACACCTGCTTTTCGTTCATCGGTGAGGAGTTGGTTCATGCGTAAAGGAAAAATCTTTTTCACTGCCACTACTTTTGTTTTCCTTGTTGGTATCTACCCGGTTATGGCTATACTTGGGAACAATGTGAGCGAGGTGAATATTCAAGTGGTTTTTCGCCCATTACTCCTCAGTCTATTATTTTCATCTGTTGTAGGAGCGGTGATTTTCGTTTTTGCCCGGGATGCAGCAAAGACAGCATTATTGACCGGGCTGGCATTGATTTTATTCTTTTCCTACGGGCATCTTTATTACCTCGTGGAGGGGTTTAAAATTGGAAGCTCCATCATCGGCAGGCACCGTTATCTTGTTCTGCTGTACCTTTCCCTATATACAGTCATCGGGTATGGAATCATTTCCAGAAAACAGAGCCCCGTGGGCATCTTGCAGATTTTCAATGTGATGGCGGCGGCACTCATTGTTTTTCCGATTTTCCAGATTGGCAGCTATCAGGTCAGAGATGCCATAGCAGAAAGCAGAGCAATGAAGGAGGCCGAACCGAAGGCTCAGAGTCAGACCCCGATCCCTGCTGGTCAGGATTTTCCGGATATTTACTATATTATTCTGGATACGTACGCGCGTGATGATGTATTGAAACAAGACATGGGGTTCGATAACAGCGCGTTTCTGGATGATCTTATACAATTGGGTTTTTATATTGGTGAATGCTCACAAAGTAATTATGGCCAGACGCAACTTTCTCTGGCCTCTTCATTGAACATGAATTATTTAACGGAATTAGGGTCCTTTGCCCCGGACAGCACTGACAGGACGGCTTTGGATAATTTAATTGAGTACAGCGCTGTTCGCGCGAACTTGGAATCGCGGGGCTATAGAACGGTTTCATTGTCAGCCTATGAGCCTTTAAAGATTGAGAGCGCTGCGGTGAGTATCTCCACAGATCCAAAGGAAATTTCTGGCGATTTGGGCTCCGCGACCATTAACGAATTTGAGGCGCTTTTCATCAAAAGTACTGCATTGCGAGCACTGATCGACCGGCCGCAATTGAGACACTTGGAGATTGTACGGATGATTAATTATCCTTATCGGGATCACATAATCCAGCAGCGTTTCATTTTAAAAACGTTGAAAGAAATCCCCGATATTCCCGGGCCAAAATTTGTGTTCGTGCATATTCAAATCCCGCATGCGCCACTCGTATTTGGTCCAGAAGGACAGGTCGTCGATGACCCACCGCCGTTCCCGTCAGACCCAGCTCGACCGGTTCCACCGGAACGGGCGAAGCAGTTGTTCAGTGATCAAGTGGCATTTATTAACAGAGAGATAATGGAAGTACTCCCAGCTATATTAGACCATCCGGGTCCGAGACCAGTTATTATAATTCAGGGCGACCATGGCCCAAATGTTTCTATGCGGACAGCAGTTCTCAATGCTTATTACTTGCCTGTAGATGTGCAGGCACACCTTTATCCAAAAATAACCCCGGTCAACACTTTCCGACTGATTATGGACTATATGTTTGGAACGAAACTGGGCTTATTGAAAGATGCCAGTTACAACTCTAGTTATGAAAAGCCGTACCTTTATGAAGAAATGGAGGAGACGAGGGATATCTGTATCTCTGGTCCCTAGTGCATACTCAGGCTACATTTTCAGAGATAGTGAAATGATCTTCTTGCAAACAAGTGTCCTTGGTAAAAAGATCAAGAACTATCACGGAAAAACTGACCTATTACTACGAAACTCAGGTTTAAGTAAGCGAATTTAACGCGGCCGGTGCTTTGATCGACTGGCAGTTCCGTACGACTGATGCCCTGTCAAGTTTACGTGACTTAATCCATCTGTTTCATCGTGATTGGCTACTTAGCGCTGGTAGGCGATCTCGCCGTTGATGATGACCACCTCGGCCACAGTTTTATAGTCGAAAGGGTGTCCGCTGAACATCACTACGTCGGCGTCTTTGCCCGCTTCCAGGCTGCCCACCCGATCTTGCACGCCGATCACTTCGGCGGAGTGGATAGTGATGGCCTTGAGAGCCTCTTCTTCGGGCATACCTTCGCGCACTGCCAGCGCCGCGTTGATGCTCAGGTAACGCACCGCTGACATCTCATCGGTCTGGATGGCAACCTTGACACCGGCTTTCGCCAGCACACCGGGATTCTTAGGGGTCATGTTGCGCAGCTCGTATTTGCTGCGCGAGAATAAAATGGGTCCCACTGTGCATGGGATGCCTTTTTGGGCCAAAATATCGGCAATCTTGTAGCCTTCGGTGGCGTGTTCGATGTTCAGATCCAGGTTGAACTCTTCGGCAACGCGCACCGCGGTGAGGATATCGTCGGCGCGGTGCGCGTGGATGTGCACGCGCATGCCCCGGTCGAGGATGCGGGCCAACGCTTCCCACTTGAGGTTGCGCTCGGGGGCCGTGGGTTCCTTGGCGTCCTTCTCGCCTGCTTTCAGCTTGTCCTGGTAAGCCGCCAGGTCTTTTTCGTACTGCTGCCACTTTGCACGGTAATTCTGCGCGCTGACCAGGGCGCTGCGCAATTCGCCCGCGTTACCCATGCGCGTCGAGGGCATTTTGCTCTTTCCGCCGTACACCCGGCGGGGATTCTCGCCCAGGGCCATTTTCATCCCGGCGGGCTCGAGCAAGATCATTTCCTCGATGCTGGGCTTAGGAGCGGTTTTGATGCAGGCCCAGGTGCCGCCGATCAGGTTCCCGCTGCCGGGACCGGTCATGATCGTAGTGACACCTGCTTCCACCAGGTCGGGAAAGGCGATATCTTCAGGGTGGATTCCATCCAGAGCGCGCATGTGCGGAGTGATCGGGTCCG
>JAEXTI010000258.1 GCA_023406965.1 Chloroflexota bacterium | reverse complement strand
CCCACGAACACCTCAGATTCGGGAACTTTCTTCGACCTCTGAGGGTTACCCAATATCGATAATATCGGATATTTATCCACTTTGATATGCACAATGGCGGCTTAGGCCGCCATTGTGTTTTCTGCTTGCGCCAATATTGATTGTCGCCGGTTCAGTTGGGAAGTAATGGTTTTGGATGGTCCTGAGCACGGCATATGCTTTGCGCCCACGGCTAATTCATTGGCGGCGCTCCCGTTCCTTCTGGAAAATCCTGCGCAGGACAGCCAGGGCTGTGGCGTAGGTAGAATCCATGCCGAAGTAGCTGAGCGTGCCCGCGCCCAGGTTCTTGCCTTTGCCCAACGGCGTATCCGAGGCGTAGTGCAGGAAGCCCAGGTCAAAGGGCAGGTGGTAGAGATGGACGATTTCGTCCAGGGGGTGGCGCTTGGGGCGGAACATCTCATAGACGGCGGACAGATAAGGTCCGGCTTCCATCTCGATGTCGGCGTAGCCTTCGGTGTAGAATACGTCCATGACATGCACATTTTGCAGGAAGGTGCCCAGCACGCTGAGCGCTTTCTGGTTGTCCAGCACCGTGCCATAGGTCAGGTAGGGCGTCACATCGTTGGCGCTAAAGCAATTGTCGAAGAGGTAAGTGTTGTGAGAATGCTCGTCTTGTACAACCGTGGGGATCATCACATCGCCGCGGATGGCGTTGAGCGTGGCGGCTTTGCCCATTACATAGACCCCCAGGATGGTGAAGACCTGCTCGGCGATTTTGGAGAGGATGTTGTAAGCAGCCAGGCCAAGCGGGTAGTCGATATTGAGGATCAGGGCATCGGTTTTTTGGAGAAAATCGAAGCCGCCATTCAGCAGGCGGGGGTCCAGATGCTGGGGATCGAGACGCTGCAGGTCGATCACCTGGGCTTCCACGTCGAAGGCATGCTCGCTGGGTACGCGGACAATGCCGGCTTCTTCTTCCGCGGCGCGCTGCGCCTGGATGAGGGCATGGCCGGCAGGGGTTTGTTGGTATTTCTTGAGCACGTAGTAGAGGAAGTTCTCTTTACTGGAAGGCACCTGCCCGCTCTGGATGTGAGCCCATTCGGTCTGCAGTTCGCTGCCGCCTTCGCGCTGGACGTAATCAATGATTTCGTCGGCATGGCGCAGGGCGAAACCGGTGAGCAGGTTGGGGAGGACGTGGGTGTTGCTGGAGACAAAATATACCGGGCGCGAGCGCAGCGCTGGGGCTTGCCCGGCGACCGGCTCCCACCAGGCGTGGGTGGCGCGCTGATAGGAGCTGAGCGAGCCGGCCAGCAGGCGCACGCCCAAGGAACAGCGCCGCGAGCGGATGAGCTCGAGGTTGGCGGCGAAGGCATCGCCCCACACCGTGCGCAAGCGCTCCAAATCTTCGATAGGCAGTTGGAGGGTGGCCGCCAGGCTGGTGAAAGCGCTCGAGTCGCCAGTGGCCGAGGAGAGCGGGCTTTCTGCGGGCCAACTGGTGTGGAGCAGATAATGCATCTTGTTCCATTCCATCTGGTAGGCAGTGAGGGTGGGGATGATGTCTTCGATATCGGAGCGCGAAGCGATGTAACAGGCGAGAACGGCTTGACCGTCAAAGAAGCAACGACGGCGGCGGGCGCGGGCCGGCGCGGGTTGCCAGGATTCGACTTGCGCATAGCCGTGATGAACAAAGACCTCGTCGCTTTGCCCCAACACCACCGAGCGCACCTGGGGCATGCAATCGGGCAGGCGGAGTAGCGAATAGATGAAGGCAGAGATGTCGGGTTCGCTCTGGCGGGCGTTGGGATGCAGTAATGAGTTCATCCCGGCGTGGATTTCTTCGAGCGTGCGGATTTGCACCTCGGTTGAGGAGCGCAGCAACGAGTAGATGGTACTGCGATAGAGGCGAATTTCTTCGGAAGTGGCACTGGGAACAGTTCTTTGCATAGATTGATTGTATCAAACTATGGGGGAGAAGATACCTAAAAACAGATGGTGGCAGCGTAAACACGCTGCCACCATCTGTTTTAGGGCTAATCTACGATTGTTTTTACTCGTAACGCAGGGCTTCGATGATATCCAGGCGGGCGGCCTGGCGAGCGGGGACGATGGAAGCCAGCGCGCCGAAGATCAAACCGACGGCAATGGCTGCCAGCAAACCGCTCCAGGGGAAGTAATACTGCACCGGGAACCCAACGGTCCCCAATGAGTGGGTGGTGACATAACCCAGGTACAAACCGCCCAGGAGGCCAAATGCCACGCCGATGCAGGCCAGGAGCAGAGCTTCTACCAGAATGATCTTGCGAATCTGTTTTTGCGTGGCGCCGACCGCGCGGATCATTCCGATTTCACGGGTGCGCTCGATGACGCCGATGGCCAGTGTGTTGATCATAGCAATCAACGATGGGATGGCCAGGAACAAAAAGACGAAGTACATGGAAGAGAAGGCCATCTTCATCAACCCGCTCATTTGATCGTAATAGGCTTTGCCATTGATCATGTTGAACTGCGGATACTTCTGGCGGATTTGCTTCATGGCGGTTTCCACAGCTTGTTGGTCGGCGCCTGGGGCCAGGTTGAGTTGCAGGAACACGTCTTCGGTTTTTCCAAAATCCTTCTCCATGTTGGCGTGAGAGATGTACGCCGTGATGAGCTTGACGTTGAGGAAATCGCCCGCGGCCGCAACGACCCGATAGGTGAAAGTCCCATTCGGAGTGATGAGCGGCACCGTGTCACCAACTTTCAAGCCAGTGGAGCTCATGAAGACCCCGTTACCGATCAGGGTGCGTTCGTTATTGAGGGCCGCATAGGCGACTTCAGGATCGCCCTGGGTGAATTCCAACCCACCTACCTCTGGGAAGCTTTGCGGGTCAATTCCCATCACGGATACGGCCACGCCATCGGTTGAGGCAGGTTGGCCCTTGGTAAATTGGGGCAGCACATCTGCCACGGCGCCGCTGAAGCGCATGGAGGTTACGGCGCCCACGCCGTCAATGGCGCGCAATTCGTCGGCAAAGGACGCATCGGCGCCGATGTTATTGGCCCAAACGCCCACCGAGGGGGGAATGAACAGGTAATCGCTGCCCAGGCTTTCGCGCAGCACCCGCATGAAGGTTTCTTCGATGGTGGTCGCCATGCCGCCGACCACAACGATGATGGCCAGGGCAATCATGGAGGTGCTGGCGGTTACGGCCACGCGTTCGGGTTGGCGGGTGAGGTTGCCTTGGGCTACAAAGCCGGTGCCTTCACGAGCCAGCAGGCGCGAAAACAGGGCGCCAAAGCCAAGAGTAATTGGGCGCACCAATGCTGGGGCAATGAAGACCAGCCCGAAGATGAAGATTAATGCTCCTGGAGTTGCCAGAGCGGGTTGGCCGCTGAACAAGGCCGCCAAAGACAAGGCGATCAAGATGAGGCCGGTGATGGCGCCTGCGCCAAATATTTTACGGGCCAACTTGCCGTTGGTGGAGGGACGCAGCGCTTCCAGTGGGGTGACGCGACCGGCGCTGAAGGCAGGAAGCAGCCCAGCCAGCAGTGTGACGCCAATGCCTAAGGCGGAGGAGAGCAGCACAATGGGCAGGGTGACCACGGGCTTTTGAAGTTGTACGTTCATGAAGTTGCCCAGAAGGGGAGTGGCAACGCCCATCAAAAGCTCAACCAGCAAATACCCCAGAACCATGCCGGTCAGGGTGCCCACGATGCCTTGGATGAGTCCCTCGGTCAAAATGACACCTGTGATCATGCGTCTCGAAGCGCCTACTGCTCGCAACATACCAATATCGCGGCGGCGTTCGGCGATGAGCGTGCGGAAGGTGTTGAAGATGATGAATGCACCCATGAAGAGGGCCAACGCGCCGATCACGTTGAAGGCATTTTGGGCAATTTGCAGCGTGCCAAAGATCTCAGATGCGCTGCTCAACGCGCCCAGTTGGTATTCGCTGCCCAGGCGCTTGGATACGGCCTGTTCGATGGCGGCGCGTTCTTCTTCAGCAGTGGTGTTGAAATTCGCTTCCACAGAACTGAACTTGTCTTCCATGTCCAGCAGACGTTGCGCGACGGACACGGGTACCAGCACTTCTTCGTTGCCAGGGGCCATGCGCGGGGGCAGAATGCCCACAATTTCAAGGCTGGTCAAGCCCTGGGCGGTGGGCAGTTGCAGACTATCGCCGAGTTGCAAGCCCAATGTATCAGCCATGGTAGCGGAAATGAGGCAGACCCCAGCATCGCCTTCTTGCAAGAAGCGGCCTTGATCCATCAAGTAGGCGCGAATTTGCGAAGCGAGGGTGGGGTCCAGACCGACCATAGTGAGGACGCTGATCTTATCCTGCTGCGCGGGGTCCTGGTCGAAGAAATCGGCGGGTAGGTTGAGCGGCCTGGAGACCAGCCCTTGCGCAACGCGAACGCCTTCCACGGCGCGCACTTCGTCTAATACCGAGCTGCTAAAAGGTGTCCCCGCGCGGTGAGATACGGTTAAATCAACTTCATTGGAAGCTGCCAGCATGGTGGCCTGGAAGGTTTTCAATAAGGTGGGTAGCATGATATTCATGCCAAAGATGACCAGCACGCCAAAGACGACGGCCAGGGTGGTTAGAAACGTGCGCAGTTTGCGCCCGTTGAGATAGCGAAGAGCAAGAATCCATTGGATGTTCATTGACAGACTCCTTTACGGTCCGGAAGGACCGCAAAATTCACCAGTAACTAAGCAGCGGCAAGCTGCTGCAGGGGCTGCGCCCCGCCTTCCAACTGCGTTTCGTTGACAACGATCCCGTCTTTGAGGAAGATGATCCTGTCAGCATAGGCGGCAATGCGCGGGTCGTGAGTCACCATGACCACAGCGCGGCCCCACTCGCTGCTGACCTGGCGCAGCAAGCCAACAATCTCGTCGGCAGCGTGCGTGTCCAGGTTGCCAGTGGGCTCATCGGCCAGGATGATGGCCGGCTCGCTGACCAGGGCGCGGGCGATGGCCACGCGCTGCTGCTGCCCGCCAGAGAGCTGGCTGGGGCGGTGGGTGTGGCGATCGTTCAAACCGACGCGGTCCAGCCAGTCAGCGGCTTTTTTCTGGGCGATCTTCAGCGGTGTGCCATCCAGCAGCAGCGGCAGCGCTGCGTTTTCCAGGGCGTTGAGAACGGGAATCAAATTAAAGAACTGGAACACGAAGCCAATCTTCCGGCGGCGCAGTTCGGCCAGGCGGGTGTCGTTGAGGTCGCTCAAGGTGTGACCTTCGATCATGACGCCGCCCGAGGTGGGGCGGTCGAGACCGCCGATGAGATGCATCAGGGTGGATTTGCCGCAGCCGCTGGGGCCCATGATGGCGACAAATTCTCCGGCCTGAATGTGAATGGAAATATGGTTCAGGGCGGTCAACGCAGTATCGCCGCTGCCATATACTTTGGTAAGTTCTTTGGTCTCTACGATAGACATTGGATACTCCTTCATAAGATGAACGAAAAGGACAACAGGGATCGTTCCCGGTTGGATTGAACGGAAATTGGGTTGGCTTTGCCGGGGATCAGGCTTTTTTGGGCCGCCCTCGCGGGCGCACCTCGGGCTCCGGCGGGGGATGCGAGCGGATTTCATCCAGGCGGCCTTCCACCATGTCCAGCCAGCGCAAGTCGGCTTCCAGGTGCATCACGGCTTTGTCTAGCAACAAAATTTGGGCCAGATCTTCTTTTGCGTTGAGGGCTTGCCGCTGCGTAGTTAATTGATGCAGGTCGCGGAACAAGCTGGAGCGCTGAACGTGAATAACTGCGTATGGGTCGGCAAACTTGTCGTTGATGCTGAGCATCAGCTTCAGATAGAACTCGTCCCGCTGATGGACTTCCTCTACCGCTCCCTTGAACCAATCGCCGAGCTCATTGCGCCCGGCGGGGGTGATGTCAAAAATGCGTTTTTCAGGCCCACCGTCTTGCTCAACGGCTGTTTCCGCCACCAGCCCGCTTTCTTCCAGGCGCGAAAGGGTGGTGTAGATTTGGGCGGGCTTGACTTCCCAGTTCTGTTCGCCGCCGATCAACGCCTCGAATGCGCTGCGGAGTTCGTAACCGTGGCGCGGTTTTTGGGCTAACAGGCCGAGAATGGCGTGGCGGACAGACATCGGAATAAATACTCCACAAGATACTAGTTTAGAAATAAATATATAACGAGTTACTAGTTTTGTCAATAGGTTGATGTCAAGGAAACATCAAGGCAAACAGCTGATGATCTGGGTCTGACATTGAGGGGAATCAGCCGCAGAAGCCACTCATATGCCTCTGAATGCGATACCTACCACAGCAACTCCCAAAGAGCCTCAAAAGGTCGGCGTGCAAGGGGGTTCTTTTTTGGTAGAATGATATGAAGTAAACCTCATGTCATTCACGAGATTGTTTGTTCCGCTTCTTATACTGGCTGGACTGCTGACGGGTTGTGGCATGCCTGCGCAACCTCCGGCGACTGCTGCCGGCACGCCCTCGCTGGCTGCTTACCAGACCGTGGCGGTGATGCTCAGTGAAACAGCACAGACGAACATCACGCCGCAAAGCACAGCTTCACCAATACCCACGCTGGAGACAGCAACGCCCCAACCATCCAACTCAAACACGGTGACTCCTACCGGCGTCAGCACTACGCCGGCGCCTGACACCAGTGGGACGCCTGAAACGCTTTGCAACATGGCACAGGCAGGCATCCCTATCGATGTGACCATCCCCGATGACACGACCATGCAGCCGGGGCAGCAGTTTACCAAGACATGGCGGCTGGTCAATGCGGGCAGTTGCGCCTGGACGCGGGAGTATGCGTTGGTATGGTTTTCTGGGGATACTCTGGGCAGCCGGCGGGAGGAATTCTTGCGGACTGAGGTGCAGCCAGGAGAAACGGTTGAGCTTTCGGTAGATATGACCGCGCCCGGGCAGGGTGGCGTGTATCAAAGTAATTGGAAGCTGCGCAATCCAACCGGCAGCCTGTTTGGCATTGGTCCGGGCGGAAGCGCTCCCTTCTGGGTAAGAATCCAGGTGCTTGCGGCAGCGACGGTCACGCCAACGCCGACCGCTACGACCCAGGCCGCCCCGACCGAGACCGTGGAGGTCATCAACGATGGCTTTGTCACGTTGATGGCCCCTCAGGCGTTTGACCTGGAAAGTGCTTTAACCGATACCGAGTATGAAGACGACTTATCCTTGTGGCTCCAGGATGGCAACCTGACGCTTGAGCCGGTCAACGGCGCGGAGATGGTAGATTTCGGCACGACTCCCCCGAGTTTTAGCGCTTGCCAGGCGGCCCAGACAAGCACCGGAACAATGCAATTAGGAACAGGGTTGGTGGGCCGTTATCTGTGCATACGCACCAACCTGGGGCTGACGGCGTACGTTCAATTGACGCGGATTGACGCCGTGGGCAGCGAGGTAGATATGAATTTTGTAACCTGGGCGGAGTAAATTGCGTGGGCACCCTGTACCTTGTCGCTACGCCCATCGGCAACCTGGAGGATATCAGCCTGCGAGCGGTGCGCGTGCTGCGCGAAGCCGGTATGGTGGCTGCCGAGGATACACGCCAGACCCATAAATTGCTGGAGCGTTACGAGATTCACCCGCCTCGCCTGATTAGCTATCACGAACACAACAAGATTGGCCGCCTGGACGAGGTGCTGGGCGCGTTGGCCGAAGGCGATGTGGCATTGGTTTCAGACGCAGGCACGCCTGGGCTGAATGATCCCGGCTATGAACTGGTGCGAGCGGCGCTGCAGGCGGGTTTTGAGGTCAGTCCCATTCCAGGGCCTTCGGCTCCGCTGGCAGCGCTGGTGGCTTCAGGGTTGCCGACAGACGCCTTTGTTTACCTGGGCTACCTTCCGCGGCGCAGTGTTGAACGCCGGGCGCGCCTAGCAGAAGCGGCGCAATATCCCTATACGTTGATTTTTCTGGAGACGCCCCACCGCCTGATAGAAGCGCTGGCAGATATCGAAGCAGTGCTGGGCGACCGCCCGTTGGTGGCGGCGCGGGAACTGACCAAGGTGCACGAGGAGATGCTGCGCGGAACCGTTTCGAGCGCGCGGGCTCATTTCGCGCAGGTGGAGCCGCGAGGAGAATTCACCCTGGTGGTGGGAGGAGCGGCCCTCACAGACGAGACCTGGAACGATGAACGGCTGGACTTGGCTTTGCGGTCAGGCCTGGCGGCAGGCGAGGCCACCGGCGACCTGGCCGAGCGAGTGGCTGCCCTGGCAGGGTGGAAGAAGAAGGTGGTATACCAGCGGATTTTGGGGCTCAAACGAGGCGGAAATGAACCTGGATGATGCGGCTGCTTTCCGCGACCTGGACCCTGAACGCATGATCGCGCAAATTGACGGTCTGCCCAACCAGTTGGAACGAGCTTACCAGTTGGGGGAGCGTCTGGAATTGCCGCAGATGCCGGGCTTGAAGGCCGTGTATCTGGCCGGGGTGGGTGGCTCTGCCATCGGGGCCGACCTGGCAGCGGCGTGCCTTTCACCTGCATGTCTGGTTCCTCTGGTGGTTGGCCGGGGGTATGATTTGCCGGGGTGGGCGCGTGGAAACGAAACGCTGGTGATCCTCAGCTCTCACTCGGGCAACACTGAGGAGACCCTGGCTTGCCTGGAAGCTGCTTCGAGCAGCGGCTGTCGCATTTTGGCCATTACCACCGGTGGGACGCTGGCGTTGGCGGCTGAACAGGCTGGAGCGACGGTGTGGCAGTTTGCGCACGGGCATGCCCCGCGCTCAGCGGTGGGCTTTTCTTATGGCTTGATTCACAGCGCCCTGTTCCGTTTAGGATTGGTTAACGATCCTAGCAAAATGGTGCATGATGCCCTACACGACCTGCGGGACTCCCAATCACAATGGATGGCAGGCGTGCCCGTGGCCTTGAACCCGGCCAAGCGAATGGCCGGGCAGTTGGTGGGGCGGAATGTAGTTGTGTTTGGAGCCGACATTCTGTCACCCGTGGCCAGGCGTTGGAAGGGGCAAATCAATGAAATGGCCAAAGCCTGGGCGCAAAGCGAAGAACTGCCCGAGGCCGACCATAACTTGCTGGCAGGATTGGAAAACCCCGAAGCCGGCCTGACCCGGCTGGCGGTCGTCTTCTTGCGCGCTGCGGGGAACCATCCACGTAACCGCCTGCGCCTGGATCTGACTCGGGAGATTTTCATGGAGCAGGGGATTAACACCGACAAATTCACGGCGCGAGGAGATCATCCGTTCGCCCAGCAGTGGACGGCCTTGCTTTTTGGGGACTATACGGCGTATTATTTGGCTATGGCATACGGCGTCGATCCGACCCCGGTGCCTGCGCTGGAATATTTGAAAACCACATTATCCGAAGCCTGACTTAGAGAGGGAAAAATTGTGAAGCACACCACAGGTTCCATTGAAGTTGTCACCGGTTCGATGTTCAGCGGCAAGACCGACGAACTCATTCGCCGCCTGCGGCGGGCCAGAATTGCCCGGCAAAAGGTGCAAGTCTTCAAGCCCGTTATTGACAATCGCTACAGTGTGGAAAAAGTGACTTCCCATGCCGGGAACGAGTTTGAAGCTCAGCCGATTCAGTCATCGAGCGAAGTCTTCGCCAATCTGAACAGCGACACATCGGTGGTGGGGATTGATGAAGCGCAGTTTTTTGATGAGGGCATTGTGGAGGTGGCGGGTAAACTGGCTGAACGGGGCATTCGGGTGATCGTAGCTGGCCTGGACACAGATTTCCGCGGTGAACCCTTTGGGGTGATGCCGGTGTTCATGGCGATTGCGGAACGGGTGGACAAACTGCAAGCCATTTGCATGGTATGCGGTGACAGTGCCAGCCGCACTCAGCGCCTGGTGAACGGGAAACCCGCCCGCTACGGCGACCCTGTGGTCATTGTGGGCGCATCAGAAATGTACGAGGCGCGCTGCCGCCAGCATCACGAAGTGCCGCGAGAGTGAAGGAGGGGAGCATGTGGGATTACCGCGATTTCCTGGGCGAGGTGTTGATTGACGAGCCGACCTTGCGGGGCCGCATCCGTGAGCTGGGGCAGCAAATTTCGCAGGATTACCAGGGGAGAAACCTTCTGCTGGTGTGCATTCTGCGCGGCGGGGTGATGTTTCTCACCGACTTGATGCGCTCGATCGATATTCCGCACGCCATCGAATTTATGGCGGTTTCCTCGTATGGGGTTGGGGGGCGCGAGTCGACCGGGCAGGTGCGCATCACTCTGGATTTGAACATCGATATCACCGATTGGGACGTGCTGCTGGTGGAAGATATCATTGACAGCGGCTTGACCCTGGCTTCGGTGTTGGACTTGCTGGCGGTGCGCAAGCCGCGCAGCCTGCGTGTTTGCACGTTGCTGGATAAATTCGAACGCCGCGAGGTGGACATCCCGGTGGAGTATGTTGGGTTCCGCATCCCGAACAAGTTCGTCTTTGGTTACGGCCTGGACATTGATGATTTTTATCGCGGCCTGCCGTTTGTGGGCGTGGTAGATTTGGAGAAGTACCAAAAGCTGACCGGCGGGGGGAAGGATTGAGGGCCGCAGCATGAAGT
>JAEXTI010000163.1 GCA_023406965.1 Chloroflexota bacterium | reverse complement strand
GTTCTTGTTCCACCGAGACGATTTCGGCGCGCAGGTCTTTCAGGTACTGCTCCAGGCGCAGGATATATTCCTCGCGGGTCAAGTAGACTTCTTCGGCGTGATCGTGACCGCCGCATCCGCAGCTTCCACCACAAGCGCAATTTTCACCGGACATAGCTCACCTCACTTTAGAGTAATTGAACGAGTAAAGTGGACAGATTATACCTTGTTTAGGGGCTCAGATGCAACTTATTTAGTGTCTATCTTAAAATGATTGGGGAGGTTGACGCCTTCCGAATTTTAGGACAGGTTTTGTGTATTGTGAATTGGCGTAGTGAACCCTAAAAGAACTGGTAACTACAGAATTGGAAGTTCATCGAAACTCGGATGAGTTCAGCATTTTGTAGAGTATGCCTCCCAGGAGGATGACTCCCAGGGGGACAAGCAGGCCAATGAGAAAGAACCGGGAGTCCAGTTGAAACCCTTCGGGTTCGTCGACGGCGGTTGGGGCGACCTCGCCGGTCGCGAGGGTTGGGGTGGGGGTTTCGAGTGGGGGTGGGGTGACTTGCGCGCCGCCCATCTCGGCGTTTTCGGTGGCGTAAAGATTCCGACCAGGCGTGGAGGTTGCGGACGGAGAGCTCTGGATCGTCGGAAAAGCGGTGGCGGTCGTCAACCCGAAGGTTGGGCTGGGCTGGCCCGGTGGGAGAGCCGTGTTACTTGGAAAGGGCGTGTTGGTATTGCCGCCCGGCCCAGGGTAGCTGTCGGTGGGGTAAGGATCGCCGGGCTCGGGGTAGCCATCGATGGGCGTAATTTCAGAGGGAGGGGGATAGTCATCTGTGCTCTGCAAGCCGGCTGCCAACGCGGATTGCGGCGGCTGCAACGAAAGCAGCCCCAGGCCTGAAAGCCAGGCAAGAGCGGCTGCGCACAGCAGTATGAGACGTAGGGAAGGGCGAGGGGTTGGCATTTTCGCAGTAAGTTCCAGGGGGAGTGTATCACTTTTCTGAAATTTTGTGGACGCAATGGATCGCAAGCCGCAAAGGGCTCTGAGAGCGGTCTTCCTTCCGAAACTTACAATCTGTCATAAATCGAGAGAACTGGCAATTCCAAGGATGAGATCGGCGGTATAATCTAGCCGTTGATCGTATGGCATTTACCAAAATCTCCATACAATTTAACTACTCGGCCAGGGGTGAAAGACACCCCATTTTGATGCGCATGCACCTCAAAGTGGGAAAATGTCTTCCACTCTGAGCGTTGGATTGTCGATACAGGTTCTTCAGCAGGAGGTAAGACGATGGCAGCAAAACGGAAACAACAAGCTGCAAGAAATGGCGGTTTGGGCTTAGGGGCGCTCACCAGTCTGGCGGCGGTAGCCGCCGGCGGGTGGATCCTCTACAGCAAATTCGCCGTAGATCATCATCAATCCCTGCCTGATGCGATTGCGGCGGAACGAAAGGAATTTCTTAGCAAAACCGCCGGGCAGCTAAGCTACTATGTGGACAAGCAGAAGGGGGGCAGGCCGCTGGTAGTTTTGCACAGCATCAATGCAGCCGCCAGTGCATATGAGATGGGTCCGCTGTTTGAGCATTACCGCTCTCAGCGTGCGGTCTACGCTCTGGATTGGCCGGGATATGGGTTTTCAGAACGCTCTTCACGAGTGTATTCGGCCCAATTATTTGTAGACGCGCTGGTGGATTTTTTGACCAGCCAGGTTGGTGAGCCGGCGGATGTTGTGGCTCTGTCGCTGGGCGCCGAATTTGCGGCGTTGGCGGCTTTTGCTCACCCTGAGTTGTTCCACTCGCTGACGCTGATTTCGCCGACCGGGATGAACCCCACCGTGCGGGCTAATGGATCGCAGATTGCGAAGCAAACCGGGGCGAGTGATGTACTGCACCCTATCCTCTCGGCAGGGTTGTGGGGTAGGCCGCTTTTTGACCTGGTTGCCAGCCATTCCAGTATTAATTTCTTCTTGCGCAAGAGCTTCTCCGGGGCGGTTCCGCCAGGGTTCGTGGAGTATGCTTATGCTAGCGCGCATCAACCGGGCGCCGAACACGCTCCGTTGTACTTCTTGAGTGGCAAGCTGTTCACGCCCCAGGTGCGCAGCCTGGTTTATGAAAAGATCAAGACCCCCACGCTGGTCATCTATGACCGGGACGCGTACACAACTTTTGGCGCATTGGAAGAACTGCTGCTCCACAACCCGGCCTGGCAGGCGGTGCGGTTGGTGCCCTCTCAGGGCATGCCGCACTACGAGCGTACGGCAGACACTGCCGAGGTGATGGATGCTTTCTGGAAAGGAATAAAATAAGGGGATCAAAAAACACCGCCACAGCGGTGTTTTTTGATCCCCTTATTTGTAAGACGGGTTACTCAATGGTATTGAGGAATTGTTGGGCTATTTCGCCGACCGGCTGGTCGCTGGAGATGCCGTTCCACACATCGCCGGGCTTGACGATATTGACCACGACGATGTTAGCGCCGTTGAAGATGGCGCTGCGCGCTTCACGCAAGTCCACGCCGCCGGCGGCAGATATGATTACGTCAAACTTGCTGCGGATGCGATTGACGTGCCGGTATTGGATGATCTTGCCGGCGGTGAGCTCTTCATCACGCCCGCGGTGCAGCACCACCACATCCGGCGGGGTGCGCAAAGGGCGCAGCACTTCCAGTGGGTCGCTAACGCCCAGCATGTCGATCATGGCAACCATTTGATGCTGTCGGCAGGCCTCAATGAACAGGTCGAGCGTCTCGGTGGGGGAACTGCCCAGGGCAGTGATGGCAGTGGCGCCACCGGAAGCAGCCATCTCCACCTCGTTTGCGCCGCCGTCGCTGGTTTTGAGGTCCGCCACCAGAGGGCCTTTCCATAGGCGCCGCAAGGTACGCAAGCCGGCTATACCTTCACGCTTCAGGAAGGGCGTGCCTGCCTCGATGAGAATGCGCGGGCTTGACGGAATCCTTGGCAGCAAGCGCAGAGCCGTAGCCAGATCATCATTGAACGCGATTTGCAGGTATCGGGTTTTATGGTCAAGCATGTCGGCTCCTTATTCGGAGCGCTTGGCTACTACCTGGTTTACCATACCGGCAAGATCGGATGGGACGAAGAGGACGATCTTCTCGGAGGGGTCGGCGGCAATGTCGCGGATGGTCTGGAGTGTGCGCAGGTGCAAAGCGCCGCTGCTGCGCGCCAGCGTTTCGGCGGCCTGGGCCAGGTTCTCGGAGGCCGAGAGTTCGCCTTGCGAGGCAATGATCATGGCGCGGCGCTCGCGTTCGGCTTCGGCTTGCTTGGCCATGGCGCGCTTCATTTCGGCGGGCAGTTCCACTTCTTGAATCTTGATCGATTCAACGTCCACGCCCCAGGCGCTAGTCTCGGCATCAACGATCTCTTTGATGCTGTTGGCAATTTTCTCGCGCTCGGTGAGGACAAAGTCCATTTCGCTGTTGCCAATCACATCGCGCAGGGCGGCCTGAGTGTACTGGCGGATGGCGAAGACGTGATCTTCAATCTTAATGATTACGGTCTCGGGGTCGATGACTTTGAAGTACACCACCGCGTTGACCAGCATGGGGATGTTGTCTTTGGTCATCACTTCCTGGCGGGGGATATCGGCAGTTTTGATGCGCATGTCCACTTTGCGCAAGTTTTGGATGAAGGGGATGATAAAAGTCAGGCCGGGTTCGCGGATGCCTTGAAATTTACCCAGGTTGAAGACGACACCACGCTCATATTGGTAGATGAGGCGAATGGCCCGCATTGCGAGGGTGAAGATGATGATGACCAGCGTGACCAGGATACATGCGCCGAGTGCAAAAAAGCCTTCCATGTTTATTAAATCTCCTTTGAGGTGTGAAAAGTGTTCTTGGGAATTGGAAAAGAGGCACTCCTTTGGGAGTGGCTAAATCTTATTGTAGCATAGTCCTTGTTCAGACAGGCGCTCTGCGAGCCGTTGGGAAGCGGTGTGGAGAAATCATCCTGCCAGTGCCGATATGTTATTGCGCAGACAGGAGCGCAGCGTTGAAGAAATCGACCGTTCGGGAGGCGAATTCATCGGAACGGCTCAGGAATCCCAAGGTGTGCACGGCTTCGGGAATGTGCCAGTGTTCCGCTCCCGGGCCTGCCTGTGCCATGTAGAACTCGGCCTGGATTTTTTCCGGGTGACTGCCGGTGGAGATGATCAACACAGGGCGAGGGGAAATGGTGGGGAGCGTTTCGATGATGGGCGATGGGACGGGCGTGCCGGTATACATCGCCATCAGATTGAGCACCAGTGGAACAGAGGCCAGGTTCAATCGTTCTGGCCAGGTGGGCAGTGGGGGAACATCGGCTGGAGCGCTGAAGCCGGGCCCGTCGGCGATAACTGCTGTAATTTCGGTGTAGCGCGCGGTAGCCTGGAGGGCAATCTCAGCACCGGTGGAGGCGCCGAATACGCCGATGTGCCCAGGCTGCACGTTTGGGTCGCTGTGAATGAAGGCGATGGCAGCGGAGAGGTCATCCACATCCTGCCAGCCCCAGGTGCGCCAGCGACCACCGCTTTCGCCGGATGCGCGCTGGTCGTAGAGCAGCACGCCATACCCGGCTTGCGAAAGCCACTGAGCGTGCGGCAGCATTTGCAAGCGATTGCCGCTATAACCATGCAGGAGGATGACCGCCGCTCCATTTTGCGAAGGAATGTACCAGCCTTTTAGTTCGATGCCGTCGGCGGGGGTGAGGGTTATATCTTCGTACACCGCTCCCCACTCGGCGGGGGTTGGGCCGACAATGGGACTGGGCGTGGGCCGGACCATCATGTAGGCCATCACCGGGAAATACAGCAGCAGCGCAAAAATCACCCCGGCGACCGCCAGACGCAGCCAGTAGATGAGGGGTTTACGGGAGGTTTTTCTCATGGTTAAAATTATACAGAATTTTTCGCGCCAATTCCTGAAAACCGGGATTTAACCACTGGACAAAAACGCGTCTGTCGGGTAAAATCCACCCCTGCAATTGTGTAACTTCGTTGGAGGAAGAACTTTGGCTAACATTAAGTCTCAAATCAAGCGTAATAAGCAGAACGAAAAGCGACGTGTTCGAAATCGTATCGAACGGGGTAGCATGCGTTCAAGTGTATCGAAAGCCCGGGTTGTATTGGCGACAGGCGCCGCGGAAGAATCGAAGGAAGCCGTGATGGCGGCGATTAGCTCGCTGGATCGCGCTGTGACCAAGGGAATTCTTCACAAGAACAACGCCGCTCGCCGCAAGAGCCGCCTGATGAAGCGCCTTGCAGCTTTGGCAAAGTAATTTTAGTTCGATCCCCAGAGGTCATTCTGGGTGAGCTTTGTCGCTACAAGCGCCCAAAACGGGCGCGGAATCCCATCACTGGGAACTCAAGCGGGAGCGGTGTCTCCCGCTTTTTTTGTTGGAGAACCAATCATGTTCGAAACCGAGCAACAACAGGTTGAGCAGCAAATACTTGCTTTCTGCAAGGAAAACGGCCTGCCCGAGCCCAAACTGGCCTGGGGCTGGATTCCGTTTAACGGCCATTGGGGCACTTCCACTTCTTTCTTCCAACTGGCTTCGCAGGCGGCGCGAGAAGCAGGTCAGAAGGTGAACGTGTCTGAGAAGGCCAATGAACTGGCTGAACGTGTGGCTGCGTACCTGGGCACGCCGGCGGGTTTCGAGCGTGTGGAAGCTGTTAAGGGTTATCTCAACCTGTATTTTTCCGCCGCGGATTACGCACAGCGGGTGGTGGATGCCGTGCTGGAACAGGGCAAAGGTTTTGGAGGCGGCGCCCGGCGCGGAGAGCGCGTGATGGTGGAGTTTTCTCAGCCCAACACGCATAAAGCCTTCCACGTGGGTCATTTACGCAGCGCCATTTTGGGCGATGCGCTGTGCAATATTTTGGATGCTTCCGGTTACGATGTGGTGCGCGCCAATTACCCCGGTGATATGGGCTTGCATGTGATCAAGTGGTTGTGGAATTACATGAAGCACCACATGGGCGAAAAACCGGACAATGATATCACCCGTTGGATGGGCAGCCTGTATGCCGAAGCCAACGACCGCCTGGCTGAAAATCCAGAGTTGGAGGCCGAAGTACGGGCTCTCTACGGGCGCTGGGACCGGCGCGACCCCGAGGTAGTGGATCTGTGGAGAGAAACACGCCAGTGGTCGCTGGATGGTTTCACCCAAATGTATGATGAACTGGGCATCCGCTTTGACCGCTATTATTTCAACAGCGAAGAAGAGCAGCCCGGCAAAGAAATTGTCAACGAGCTGATCGAGAAAGGCATTGCGCAGGATGAACGCGCTAACGACGGCCCGGTGATTGTGAAGATTGACGAAAAACTGGGTTTGACACAGGAAAAGTACCGCGTGATGGTGGTGCTGCGCTCGGATAGCACGGCGCTTTATGCCACTGAAGATTTGGCGCTGGCCAAGCAGAAATTCGCCGATTATCCCGACCTGGCCCACTCGTTTTACGTGGTGGACGTGCGCCAATCACTGCATTTCCAGCAGGTGTTCAAGACGCTGGAACTGGCGGGTTACGAGTGGGCGCAGCGCTGCCAACATGTGGTCTACGAACTGGTCACCTTGCCTGGGAATGTGATTTTGGCCTCCAGGGATGGGAACGTTGTTCTGCTGGAAGACTTGATCCGCGAGGCGACTCAGCGCGCGCTGGCCGTGGTGGAAGAAAAGAACCCTGACCTGGGCAGTGAGCAGAAGTTAGCTGTGGCGCGCGCGGTGGGTATTGGGGCCATCAAGTACCCCATGCTGGCCCGCGAAAACGCCAAGATGGTAACTTTCGATTGGCAATCGGCTCTGGATTTCAACGGGCAGGCTGCGCCGTACATCCAGTACGCGCACGTGCGGGCCAACAGTATTCTGCGCAAGGCGGGCGGGGTGGTTCCGTCCAGCCGGCCCTACGATTATGCGATGGCCACGTCGGAGATGCAACTGGTGGATTTAATTTCGCGCTTCCCCAAAGAGGTGCAACGCGCGGCGGCGGAGCTGAAACCGCTGCAGATCGCCAGTATCGCTTATGATATTGCGCAAACGTTTACGTCATTCTATAACGAGTGTCCCGTGTTACAGGTGGAAGAGCCTGTGCGCAGCAGCCGCCTGCGGTTGGTTGCGGCTGCCAAACAGGCTCTGGCCAATAGTCTGGCTTTATTGGGCATCACAGCCCCAGAAGCGATGTGAAAATCTATGCCTATTCCGCTCGCGGCTGGGAGAAACCCCGGCCAGAGGCGGAAACCAACCTGTTCATCTGTTATAAGGAGCGTAAGGTATGACCCCAATTCGAACGATTATCATGGGCGCTGCGGGACGAGACTTCCACAATTTCAATGTCTTCTTCCGTGACAACCAGGAGTATCGTGTCGTGGCTTTTACCGCGACCCAGATTCCGAACATCGATGGCCGCCAATATCCGGCCGCGTTGGCCGGGTCGCTCTATCCGGAGGGCATCCCGATCTATCCGGAGAGCGATTTGGTCAAGTTGATTCGTGATTTGAAGGTTGATCAGGTGATTTTTGCTTACAGCGACGTGCCCCACGAAGTGGTGATGCACAAGGCTTCGATCGTTTTGGCCGCCGGGGCGGATTTCCGCCTGATGGGCAGCAAGGCCACCCAGTTGAAGTCGAGCAAGCCGGTGGTGTCGGTCTGCGCGGTGCGCACGGGCTCGGGCAA
>JAEXTI010000157.1 GCA_023406965.1 Chloroflexota bacterium | reverse complement strand
GCGTGTTGATCATCATAGCTGCCTCGCTGACTACTGCCGCCGCCGTGGCCTTCACCGGCATTATCGGATTCATCGGCCTCATCGTCCCGCACTTGCTGCGCACCCTATGGGGCGGCGATTACAAACGTCTGCTGCCCCTCTCCATCATCGGCGGAGCCGCCTTGCTGCTGCTGGCCGACGTTCTGGCACGCGTCCTCCTGGCCCCCCAGGAAGTGCCGGTCGGCATCATCACCGCCCTGGCTGGCGCGCCCTTCTTCCTGTGGGTGCTGCGCCGCGCCCAACGCCAAATTTACTGGTAGCCCAATATGCCCACTCGCCCTTCCTCCATCCCCTGCTTGATCCCCGGAGTTGCCCATGCTAACCGCTGAAAATCTTTCTGTGCAGTTTGGTGAGCGCATGGTGCTTAAATCCATGTCCTTCGAGGTCCCGCGCGGAGCGGTGCTGGGCATCATCGGCCCCAACGGTGCTGGCAAAACCACCCTCATCCGCGCCCTCAGCGGTGTGATTCCCCTGGCTTCCGGGCAGGTGCAAATTTCCGGGCGCCCCCTGGACCAGCTTTCCACCGGCGAGCGTGCCCGCCAGGTCGCCGTGGTGCCCCAGGCTCGCCATCTGCCCCCCGCCTTCACCGGCCTCGAGATGGTCCAGTTAGGCCGCACCCCCTACCTCAACTTCCTCGGGCGGCTGGGCCCGCTGGACGCCCAGCACGTGCGCCGTGCCCTGGAACGCGCCCAGGCCCTCGATCTGGCTGACCGCCGCCTGGGCGAGCTTTCCGGCGGCGAACAGCAGCGCCTCATGCTGGCCCGCGCCCTGGCCCAGGAAGCTCCCGTCCTGCTCCTCGACGAGCCAACCACCCACCTCGACCTGCAATACCAGATCGGCCTGCTCCAGGCTGTCAAAGACCTCGCCGAGCAAGATGGCCTCACCGTGGTCATGGCGCTCCATGATCTCAACATGATTGGGCGCTACGCCGACCGCATTGGCCTGATCGTGGATGGCGAGCTGCAAGCCCTCGGCGTTCCAGATGAAGTCCTCGACCCCGTCCTGCTCAGCCGGGTGTACCATGTGCCTTTGCAATCCGTGCCGGTTGGCAAAGGCGGCCGCCCCATCATTCTCCCCACCGTGCTATAGCGCTATAATAAGCGTATGGTTGTCAACCTCTACGCCACCTTTCGCCTGCTGGCTAAGGTCAAATCCTTCCCCCTCGACTTGCCCGCCGGCACTACCGCCCTGCAAGCCGTTCAGCGCATCGTCGAGTTACACCCCGTCCTGCGCTCGCACTGGTTGAACGAGGCCGGCGAGCTGCACGCACACGTGCACATGTTCATCAACGGTCACGAAGTGCTCACCCTCCCCCAAGGCGTGGATACGCCCCTGCAACCCACAGACACTCTAGACTTCTTCCCCCCTGTCGCCGGAGGTTAACATGCGTTACATCTCTTTCAGTTGGGACGACGGCTTTCGCCGCTCCACCCTGCGCACCGCCGAGATCTTCGAGAAGTTCGGCCTGCGCGCCGAGTTCAACATCATCACCGATTGGACCGATAACGCTACGCTCGACCCCACCACCACCCCCTTCGCCAATTGGGGCGTGTGGGCCGAGATGAAACAGCGCGGGCACATCGTCCACCCGCACGGCACCAATCACACTAACAAAGCCGAAGTGCCCCTGGCCGAAGCCCAAAAATTGATTCTGCACTGCCTCGACACCTTCGACAAGAAGCTGCGCGGCTTTGACCCGCGCCAGGCCATTTTTGCCATGCCCTACCTGGCCACCACCCCCGAGCTGGACGCCTGGTTCCCCAACGTGGTGCGCGCCTTCCGTCCTGCAGGCCCGCCCATCAACCCACTGCCCGGCCCCGACACCGTGCGCATCAACACTGGCGGCGCGGAAGACAGCGAGCCCTGGCTGCTGGAGAAAATCGATCAACTGCTGGCGATGGACGAAGGCTGGCTGGTGCTGTGCGTCCACGCCCTGGACGGCGAAGGATGGGGCCCCGTGCGCAGTTCCTTCCTTGAAGAGCTTCTTGCGCGCCTGATCACCCTCCCCAACCTTCAAATCCTGCCCGCCATCGAGGTTTTGAACTTACACAGTAAATAGCGCTTCTGTCCCTGCAAAAACAAACCCGGCGCGCAACGCGCGCCGCGTTTGTTTTTCCATAGCGGTTACACCGCCTTGGTATACACGTTGAACTTTGGCGGATTCTCCAGGTGCTTCTTAACCGCGCATTGGCTGGCCGAGCGCACCAGCGATTCGTAATACTTCTGCGGAAAGTCTTGCGGCACCTGAATCTCCAGTTCCACCTCGCCGACCATGCCGGTCATCGGGTTGGTCTTGGCGCGTTGGATCACCCGCACGCCATCGGTTGACAATCCACGCTGCTTGCAGAAGCCCAACACGTAAATCCCCGCGCAGGCTCCGATCGAAGCCAGGAACACGGCGAAAGGCGTGGGCGCAGACCCCTCCCCGCCACCCATCGGCGGCTGATCAGTCTTGACCGTATATGGCCCAAAATGCGCATCCACTTTCGCCCCACCCGGGAAATCAATGACCATTTCCATGACAAACCCTCCAAAAAAGAAGTTTTAATTTCAGCTTACTTCTCCTTGGATGTGCTTGCCCGAAAAAAGTTACATCTTCATCCCTGCGGAAACACCGTCACCCGCAGAAGGGTTGCCCCGTATGGGATCAGTTCAATTTCCTCTACCTCATCCGCAAGCCTCGGGCGCTTGGG
>JAEXTI010000101.1 GCA_023406965.1 Chloroflexota bacterium | reverse complement strand
GCCCAAACGCCGGATCACTTCTTCGGTGCTGGGACCCAGCCAGCGCACCGGCCCCACCTTGGATTGGTAAGCCAGTAGATGCTCATGAGAATGCCCCAGGGCCTGCATCACAGCCTGCACGCTGGCCCGGATTTCCTGCGGGTAAGGATCACCTTGTTGTACCACGCGCAGGGGCAGGGAGTGCCCGCTGAACAGCAGCAGCACGTCTTGTCGTTCGTTCTCGGGGAATTTTTGCAGCCCTTTACGTACCGTCTCGGCCAGGGCAGCAATGAAGCCGGGGTGTGTGGGCCAGCGGTCAAGCACGCTCCATTGGAAGGCCCCTTCCAGCCCGGCCCGGCGCTGTGCGCGCCATAGCTCGTTCAGGCTGGAGCCGGTGGTGCTGATGGAATATTGTGGGTACTGCGTGAACGCCACCGCTCGTTGCACGCCATCCGCTTTCATTTGCGCCAGGGCCTCATCTGAAGAAGGGTGCGCATAGCGGAAAGCAATATAGGCTTTGTGCGGAGCAGTTTCGGGGCACAGGCGGTCCAGGCGTTCGGCCATGCCCCGGCCCTGCAACTCCGTCCAATGCAGAATGGGCGAACCTCCGCCGATCTGGGCGTAGCGGGCGCGCACCTTGGGGGCGCGGTGTTTGGCAATGAGCGGCCCCAGCAGGGATTGTAAGGGCAGGTGGATGATTTCGTGGTCGGAGAACAACTCCAGCAAGAACGGCTCGACCGCATCCAGGGTAGCAGGGCCGCCCAGGTTGAGCATCACCACGGCAGTGGGCGGCTGGAGTGTCACCCTTACCCCCGCAATTGCCGCTCGAGTTCTTCCTTCACCACCTGCGGGTTGGCTTTGCCTTTGGCCTCGCGCATCACCTGTCCATAGAACCAGTTGGCGACGGTTTCTTTGCCGGCGCGGAACTTTTCTACCTCGGCGGGATTGGCCTCCAGCGCCGCGCGCACCAGCCCGGCGATCCACTCGCTGTCGTTGACCTGCTCCAGGCGCAGTTCGCGGATGATCTCTGCCGCGCCGCGCCCGCTGTTGAGCATCTCGCCCAGAACGGTTTTGGCGCTGTTGAGGTTGATGGCTCCACTCGCGGCCCGGTCAATCAAATCGGCCAGACCTGCGGGCGAAACTTCGATTTCGTTAATCGCCTGTCCGCTCTGGTTCAGGCGGGCAAACAGCTCGCCCGTGATCCAGTTGGACGCGGCTTTGGCAGGAGCCTGTTGGAGGGCCGCTGCGCAGGCTTCAAAGTAGGCGGCCACAGTTTTATCCTCTACCAACTGGCGCGCGTCGGCAGGCGTGATTCCATACTGGCGGATGAAGCGTTCCATCTTGATCCAGGGAAGTTCGGGCAGAGCCGCCCGCACCCGTGCCTGCCATTCCGCCGAAACCACCAGCGGGGGCAAATCTGGCTCAGGAAAATAGCGGTAATCGTGGGCCTCTTCCTTGCTGCGCTGTGAGAAGGTCGTCCCCTCGGCTTCGTTCCAGCCCACCGTCTCCTGGATGACCTTGCCGCCTGACTCCAGTGTCTCGATCTGGCGCTGAATCTGGTAATCGACGGCCTTTTCTAACACGCGGAAGCTGTTCAGGTTTTTAACCTCCACGCGGGTGCCCAACTCGGCGCGCCCCACCGGCTTGACCGAAATGTTCGGCTCAATGCGCAGGGCGCCCTTTTCCATATCGCCCGAGCTGGCCTCGACGCAGCGCAGCAGGGCGCGCAGGGCGGTGGCATAAGCGCGCACTTCCTGGGCGGTGTGCAAATCCGGCTCGGAGACAATTTCAAGTAGAGGCACGCCCGCGCGGTTGAGGTCGACCAGCGAGTAATCCTGCCCGTCTTTGCTCACGTGGGTGAGTTTGCCGGTGTCTTCCTCCAGGTGCACGCGCCGCACGCGGATATCGCGCCATCCATCCGGCGTTTCCACCGGCAACAGCCCATTCACTCCCAGAGGTGTCTCATACTGCGAGATTTGGTAGCCCTTGGGCAGGTCGGGGTAGAAGTAGTTTTTTCGGGCGAAGATGCTGGTGGTATTAATCGTGCATCCCAGCGCCGCCGCCACGCGCAAGGCCAGTTCGACGGCCTGGTGATTGATGACCGGCAGAACGCCTGGCAGGCCGCCGCACACCGGGCACACGGCAATGTTCGGTTCGGCGCGGGTGGAATCGACCACCGGGCAGGCGCAAAACATTTTTGAGCGCGTGGCCAATTCGGCGTGGATTTCGAGTCCGATGACAGCTTCGTAGTTCATAACCAATCTAAATATTAAAGCGGATATTGAGAATATCGCCATCCTGGACGATGTACTCTTTGCCTTCCAGGCGCAACTTGCCGTGAGTTTTGGCTTCGGTCAACCCGCCCAGCGTGGTCAAATCGGTATAGGTGACCACCTCGGCGCGGATGAAACCCTTTTGCAAGTCGGTGTGGATGACCCCGGCAGCTTCGGGAGCAGTGGCTCCACGGCGTACTGTCCAGGCCCGGCATTCATCCGGCCCCACGGTGAAGAACGATTGCAAGCCCAACAGGTCGTAGGACAGGCGGATCATACGGTTCAGGCTGGGCTCTTCAATGCCGTACTCTTCCAGGAAAGCGGCGGCGTCTTCGGGGGGCAACTGGGCAATGTCCATTTCCAGCTTGCCTTGCAGCGCCACCACCTGGGAGTGTTTGTGGGGATAGTCGATAGCGGGGGCAGTTTGTCCTTCTGAAAGGTTGAGCACGATGAGCATGGGCTTGCGGCTGAGGAAACCGAAGCTCGAGAGCAGCTTGTCCTCCTCGGCATCCACCGGCACGTTGCGCAGGGGCTCGCCGGCTTGCAAAGCCTGGTTGTAGCGCTCGAAGAGCACCATTTCACGTTCTACGATGGCTTTATCCCTTCCGCCGCCCTTCTTACGCTCTTCCACCAGACGCTCCAGCTTGCGTTCCACCGAGATGAGATCGTTGAGGATCAACTCGCTGTCCATGGCGTTGATGTCGCGGGCCGGGTCCACGCTGCCGTGCGGGTGCGGGACCGATTCGTCTTCAAAGCAGCGTACCACGTGGATGAAACCGTCCATCTGGGTGAGTTGATTGAGGAGCGTGCCCGAGATGCCGGTTTTTGAGGCGCTGCCTTCCAACCCGGCGATATCGGCATAGGTAACCTTGGCGTAGATGGTCTTTTTGGGATTGAACATGCCCGACAGGCGGTCAACGCGCGGGTCGGGAACATCCACCACGGCAGTGTGGACCTCGATCTTGCCCGCCGACATGCCGATGGGACGGCTGCCGCGGGTGAGGGCGTTGAACAAAGTGGTTTTTCCAGATTGGGGAAGTCCTATGATTCCAAGACGCATTTCTCTTGACCCTTCATCAAATATTCGATATACTGTACCTGCATTGCCGAAGTGGCGGAACTGGCATACGCGCACGACTCAAAATCGTGTTCCCGAAAGGAATGAGGGTTCGATTCCCTCCTTCGGCACTGACACCCTCAACAGAGGGTGTTTTTGCTTAACCAGCTTGCCGCAGGGTTTCCCTCATTTTATCACATCGAATCGCACCCCCATTGAATTCCCTTGTATAATAATATTGGACACATTCATGGCGCCGGGAGCAGGCAGCCCAGACGCCAATTATTACCAGTCTCTTCCCGAGGAGGGTACGATGGCGGCATACGATTCGATCCTGGCAGTCATTTTGGGCGGCGGACGGGGCAGCCGCCTCTATCCACTAACCAAGCAGCGCTCCAAACCTGCCGTTCCTGTGGCCGGCAAGTATCGCTTGATCGATATTCCCATCAGCAACTGTATTAACTCTGGAATCTACCGGGTGGCGGTTCTGACTCAATTTAATTCCGTTTCGCTGCACCGCCACATCACTCAGACTTACGTGTTTGATCACTTCCACACCGGTTGGGTCAACATTTGGGCCGCGGAGCAGACCATGGAGAACACCTCCTGGTACCAGGGCACGGCAGACGCGGTGCGCAAGCAGCTTCTTCAAATCCGTTCCACCCGTGCCGAGCACGTTTTGATCCTGGCGGGCGACCATCTGTATCGCATGGATTACAACAAGATGGCCGACCTGCACTTTGACAATAAGGCCGATATTACCGTGGCAGTGCAGCCGGTGCCCGCCACCGATGCGGGGCGCTACGGCATCCTCAAGGTGAACGAAGGCAATCGCATTGTGCGCTTTGCCGAAAAGCCCAAAGACCCCCAGTTGCTGGCTGAACTGGTTAGCCGTGATGATCCCGTGCAGCCTTACCTGGGCTCGATGGGTATTTACCTGTTCCGCACCAAAGCCCTCATCGACCTGCTGGAAAGCACCTCCTTCGACGATTTCGGCGCGCAGATCATTCCTCACGCCCTGCAAGATTACAACGTCTACGGCTTCTACTTCAACGGTTATTGGGTAGACATCGGAACCATCCGCTCATTCTACGAGACCAACCTGGCCCTGGCCGACCCCAACCCGCCCTTCGACCTCTACAATCCGGCCAAACCCATTTACAGCCATCCGCGCTTTTTGCCGGGCTCCATCATCCATAATTGCGTGCTGGAAAACGTCATGCTTGCCGAAGGCTCCACCTTGCAGCATTGCGAAATCCGCCACTCGGTGGTGGGGCTGCGCAGCCAAATTATGCACGGAACGACAATGGTGGACACAATCATGATGGGCGCCGATTATTACAACCAGGCGGCTCCCTCCGAAGACAATCCAGAGACTGATCGCCCGCCGATTGGCATCGGGAGCAACTGCTTCATCCAGGGAGCGATCATTGATAAGAATGCCCGCGTGGGCAACAATGTGGTCGTCCGGCCCTTCCCGCGTGGCACCGAGTTGGAGACGGAAAATTGGGTGGTGCAGGACGGCATCGTGGTCATCCCCAAAAATGCCATCATCCCCCACGGCACCGTTATCGCGCCTTAATGCTTTCTTCTGAGCGCTTCTTAACCACCTCGCTGCGCGCACACCCCAGCGGCGCGGCGGTGGCGCGCGTGATGGCGGCGGCGATTCGGGCAGTTGACCCAGAACAAGCCGTGCGCCGCCATCTGCGCAGGGAAAGCGACTGCGTTTGGGTGGGCGAGCGCGCCTACGATTTGACTGCCTTTGAGCGGGTCTGGCTGGTGGGCGCGGGCAAAGCCGGGTTGCCCATGGCGCGGGCTGCCGTAGATGTGCTCGGCGAGCGCATTTCGGGTGGAGTGGTCATTGTCAAAGAGGGCTATGCCGGGGAAGGCGAGCCGCTGCCAGGGATCGACCTGTTTGAGGCTGGACACCCGCTGCCCGATGAGCGCGGTGTGTTGGCCACCCGGCGGTTGATCTCTGTGCTCGAATGCGCCGGCCCGCGCGATTGGGTGCTGTGCCTGCTCTCGGGCGGAGGCTCGGCCCTGCTCACAGCCCCGGCGGCGGGGGTGAGTCTGGCGGATTTGCAGGGGCTGACCGCGGCGCTGCTGGCTTGCGGGGCGGGCATTCATGAGGTCAACGCCCTGCGCAAACATGTCGATACCGTCAAGGGCGGCGGGCTGGCACGCATGGCGGCCCCGGCCCAGGTGACGGCCTTGATCCTCTCGGATGTGGTCGGCGACCCGCTGGATGTGATCGCCTCGGGGCCTACTGTGCCGGACACAAGCACCTTTGCCGGCGCCTGGGATATTTTCCGGCGCTACAGTATTCTCGACCAGATTCCGCCTGCCATCCGCGCGCGCCTGGAGCAGGGTTTGAGCGGGGCACTGCCTGAAACACCCAAACCGGGTGATGCGCTCTTTGCGCGAGTGCAGAATTTCATCGTATGCAGCAATTACCAGGCGGCGCAGGCCGGGTTGGCCCAGGCCGTTGCCGAGGGTTGGCAGACGCTGCTGCTGACCACCTTCTTGCAAGGCGAGGCGCGCCAGGCCGGGCGCATGCTGGGCACGGTTGCCCGCCAGGCCGCGCGCACCGGGCAGCCGTTGGGCAGGCCGTTCTGCCTGGTGGCGGGTGGTGAGACTACGGTGACCCTCCGAGGTGATGGGTTGGGCGGGCGCAATCAGGAGCTGGCCCTGGGCGCGGTTGGCGAGTTAGATGGGCTGCCGGGCGTTATTCTGGCGGCGCTGGCCACCGACGGCGGCGACGGGCCTACCGATGCAGCCGGGGCGGTGGTGACCGGCGAAACGCTGGCCCGCGCCCGGGCTGCAGGATTGATCCCAGAGGATTTTTTGGCTCGCAACGACGCCTATCATTTCTTCGCCCCGCTGGGCGATCTGCTCTTGCCCGGCCCCACCCTGACCAATGTGAATGATTTGACATTCCTGTTTGGGTTGTGAGGATTATAATAAAACCCTAAGAGCCTATCCAGTAATTTTGGGATAGACCCTAAGGGTCTTCTGAGACCCTTAGGGTCTGAGGCTTATAAACCCTTTCCCCAGGACTCAATTATGACGCAATCCTCTATACCTGCCGGTGGGACGAACAAAGCCGATCTATCCATCACCTGGCATGCCATGTCTGCCGAAGATGTGGTGTCCCAACTGGGCACCCAGGTGCAAGCCGGTCTGACCAGCGAAGAAGCTGCCCGACGCCTGGCGGAATATGGTCCCAACCAGTTGGCGGAAAAACCCCGCCCCACCTTCTTCCAACTTGTGCTTTCGCAATTAAAGAGCTTCATTGTTATCCTGCTCATCGTGGCTGCGGTGATCTCGGCCATTCTGGGCGAATGGGTGGAAGCGGGCGCCATTTTGGCCATCGTGGTGCTCAACGCCATCCTGGGTGTGGTGCAAGAGAGCCGGGCCGAGGAGGCCCTGGCAGCGCTGAAGAAGATGGCAGCCCCCGAAGCGCAGACTCTGCGCGACGGGCACCGGGTCGCGATTCCGGCTCCGCAGTTGGTGCCCGGAGACGTGGTCTTCCTGGAAGCGGGCAACTTCATCCCGGCAGATGTGCGCTTGTTGGAGGCGGTCAATCTGCGCGTGGAAGAAGCCGCTCTCACCGGCGAGTCGGTGCCCGTGCAAAAATCCGCCACCCTCACCCTGGATAAAGAAGCTCCCCTGGGCGACCGGAAGAACACGGCCTTCATGGGCACGGTGGTTTCATACGGGCGCGGGCGTGGTGTGGTGGTCAGCACGGGCATGCGTACGCAGTTGGGCATGATCGCCGACATGTTGCAAAACGTGGACGAGGAAGAGACCCCCTTGCAGAAGCGCCTGGACCAGTTGAGCAAGCTACTGGGTATTGGAGCGCTGGCGATCTGCGGGCTGGTATTCCTGATCAACATCCTGCGTTCGGTCATGGACGGGCTGTTTTCGGTAGAAAAGCTGGTCGAGTTCTTCATGATTGCCGTCAGCCTGGCTATCGCGGCGGTGCCCGAAGGCTTGCCCGCCATCGTCACCATCAGCCTGGCGCTGGGCATGCGTGAAATGGTTCGCCGCCACGCGCTCATCCGCCGGCTGGCTTCGGTGGAGACGCTGGGCTCCGCCACAGTCATCTGCTCAGATAAGACCGGCACCCTCACCCAAAACGCCATGACCGTCACCCGCCTGTGGGCCGATGGTAAGGTGTTCGAGATCACCGGCGGCGGTTACAGTCCCAACGGCGAGTTCCGCGTGGATGGCAAGAGCGTGGATTTGCAGGATTACCCCGGCGCGTCCACGGCACTGTGGGTGGGTGTGTTGAACAATGATGCCGAGTTGGAGAAGATGGAAGATGGCAACTATCGCATCATCGGCGACCCGACCGAAGGTTCGATCATTGTGGCCGCGGCCAAGGCCGGGGTGGTGCAGCAGGATTTGGGCCAGGTGTACCCGCGCGAGCAGGAAATTCCATTCGACTCGACACGTAAGCGCATGGTAACGGTGCACCATATCCATGATGTTCGTCCCGAAGATATCTCGCCGATTTACAATGGCTCGAAGCGCGAGTGGTATGCCGTTGCCGTGAAGGGCGCTCCGGACGTGGTGCTCAACCTGTGCTCCCACTACCAATTAATGGACGACAGCGGCAGCCACCCACTGGACGATGCTGCCCGCGCTCGCATATTGGCAGCCAATGATGACATGACCCGTGATGCTTTGCGCGTCTTGGGGCTCGCTTTCCGACTCATCCCGGCCATGCCGGAGGAAATTCGCAGCGAGGATATGGAGAAAGACCTCATCTTCGCAGGTATGGTGGGCATGATCGACCCGGCCCGCCCCGAGGTGGCTCCGGCCATTGAAACGGCTCGCAGCGCGGGCATCCGCACGGTGATGATCACCGGCGATTATCCCAACACCGCCCAGGCCATTGCCCAAAGTATCTCGCTGTTGCAGCGTGGGCACCATGTTTTGACCGGGGCACAATTGAACGAGATGGATGACGCCACGCTGGCGCGCGAAGTGCAGCGCACGGATGTGTTTGCGCGTGTCTCGCCCGAGCACAAGATGCGCATTGTGGACGCGCTGCGTGCCAACAACGAAGTGGTGGCTATGACGGGTGACGGGGTCAACGATGCGCCGGCCATCAAGCGCTCCGATATCGGCGTGGCGATGGGTATTACCGGCACGGATGTGGCCAAAGAGACCGCCGACATGGTGCTGACCGATGATAACTACGCCAGCATCGTCTCTGCCATCGAGCAAGGCCGCATCATTTATAGCAACATTCGCAAGTTCGTCTACTATTTGCTGTCTTGCAATCTAGCCGAGATCGGTATCATTTTCCTGGCCACCCTGTTCATGGGTGGTTCGCCGCTGACGGCGCTGCAATTGCTGTGGCTCAACCTGGTGACCGATGGCGCCCCTGCTCTGGCCCTGGGCACCGAGAAAGGCGACCCGGATATTATGCAGCAGGCTCCGCGTCCGCCCAAAGAACCGATCATCAATCGTTACATGCAGATCGGTATCGTTTTCCAGACCGTAGCGATTACGGCGGTGACCCTGGCGGCGTACTGGATCGGTTCGCGAGATCCGGTACATCACCTGTATGCCAGCACCATGGCCTTTGTGACTTTGAGCGTATCGGAACTGCTGCGCGCTTTCACGGCTCGTTCCGAATACTTCCCTTTGCTCAAGATTGGCATGTTCAAGAACAAGTGGATGAATTGGGCGGTGTTGGTTTCTCTGGTCATGATCCTGGTTGTCGTGTACGTGCCTTTCTTGCAGAATGTGTTTAGCACCGAGGCGCTGGGTTGGGCGCAATGGGCTGAGATCCTCCCTCTGCTGCTCATCCCCTCCATCACGGCTGAGGCAACCAAGTTCTTCTTCGCGCCCAAGCCAAACAAGGCCTAGACTTCTGCTGTTGGAGCTAAAAGACGTGACAGGTTTTGAAAACCTGCCACGTCTTTTTGTTATAGGATGATATTCAAATAGGTTGAAAAAGACCTCTTCCGCCTCTGGCTGAGAAGTTGCGATTTGTGCTAGAGTATATGTACTGATGTGTCTCTGCGCGAACCAAAGGTATCGCCGCATCTGTTCATAGGAAGTGCGCAATGCCTCTTCAAGATGAATCCCTGGCTGTCCGTCTGGCTGTAAAGATCGAAAATGTGCTCATGACCCGCCTGGTCCCTGCCAATCATCCGGGGCCCTTGTTCAAATTTCTCTTCAAAATCCCCATCTTCTTTTATGCAATCGGTTTGCCGCTGTTCAACGATTTCATCCTTCTGCTGACCACTACAGGACGTAAAAGTGGAAAGCTGCGCCATACCCCGCTGGAATATCGCCGTGAAAAGGGCACCGGCTACGCCATCATCACCGCGGGGTGGGGTGGGACCACGGATTGGCGCCGCAACGTACAAGCCAATCCCAACGTCCAGGTGCAGATTGGGCGAAAAAAATTCGCTGCTCGGGCCGAGCCGCTGACTGACGCCCAGGTGGTGGATTGGTTGTCTGAGTCCCTGCGCATCAATCCGCGCAGCGCGGCAATGTTTTCACGTTGGGCGGGTGAGCCCGTCAGTCTAGATCATCCCGAAAGCCTTCACCGGGCAGCCAAGGTTTTTCCATCGTACCGCCTAATCCCGTAAAAATGGAGAAAAACTTTCCGATTCACGGTGAAGCGCTGGCCATTTTCGCCTCTGGTTGAGTAGTTACCGTTGACAAATAGAAAATTTGTACTAAAATTCTTTGAGTCAACGATTCTACATAATTTTCACTGGGAGGGATGATATGATCAAATACATGACCACATTACTTGTTGTAGAGGATATCCAGCGCTCACGGCGTTTTTACGAGGATCTGCTGGGCATGAAACTCGAGATCGATCTGGGCGTGAATGTAGGCTTTCAAGGCGGTCTGGCCATTCACCTCAAAGATCATTTCCAGGGCCTCATGGGCGGGCCGGAGCGCTTCCCAATCGTCTTTGGCGCGCATTACGGCGAGCTGTACTTTGAGACCGACGAGATCGAAGCCTTTTTCCAACGCCTGAAACAAGAGGATGTGGCTTTTGTTCACGAGATCGTCGAGCAGCCCTGGGGCCAGCGCGTCATGCGCTTCTATGATCCCGACCGGCACGTGATCGAAATCGGTGAGCAGATGGAAGCCGTGTTTGTGCGCATGAACAGCCAGGGGTTCACAGCACAACAGATTCAACAGAAAACTGGGATGCCTCTGGAATTTGTGGAGGCGGTTTTGAAAGGATGACCTGTGCCATTTACCATTCGCCGTTGCCAATCTGCGCGTGATCTGCCCGTTCTGGCAGAACTGATTAGTGCCGTTCAGGGCACGTTGTATTCGGTCGACCAGGCCCGCTCGCTGATGGCCTGGCCCGGCCACGACTTGGACCGCGACCGCTTTGTCGCCGAAGGAGAGGGCCGCCTGGTGGGGATGAGCATGTTGTATCCCTCTACGGGAAAGCGGATTTATGTAAATGCCAGCGTGCATCCCGACTTTCGCCGCCGGGGCGTGGGCCGGGCCTTGCTGGAGCAGGTGATTGACGAAGCCCGGCAGAGAGGGGCGCAACAGGCAGTGGCTGATTTTGGCGTGGCGGATGAGGCGGCGCGCGGTTTTGCAGCGGCCTGCGGATTCCTTCCGGCGGGCGAGTCGCGCTTTTTCAATGCCCCCGCCGATCTGACCCTCCCCGAGCCGGAATTGCCGGAAGGCTTCACCTTGCGCAGCGTGGCAGAACTCAATGACACGCAAGCCTTCGCCGATGCTTGCAACCGCTGCTATCAGGATATGTGGGGCCATTCCGAGAACCTGGAGCCGGTGACGGTGGCGCAAATCGAGCAGTGGCGCAGCAAGTA
>JAEXTI010000076.1 GCA_023406965.1 Chloroflexota bacterium | reverse complement strand
CAAGAACATAGGCGTGTTGGGGTAGTCTTCCAGGATGGTTTGCATCAAACGGCGGCTGAGACCCTGCCCGCGACACTCGGGCCGAGTGGCTACGGCGCCAATTTGCAGCCAGGTTTGCCGCTGCCCGTCAATGAGCATTTCCATCCGGTAGGTACCGGCGCTTGCCAGCAGCCGGTTGTCTTCAGCCAGAGTATACACGGTGTAATCCGGCGTCCACCAGCCGCGGGAATACCAGGGCCCGAAGGTGAAACCGAAGACCGAAGCAATGAGTTCGTCGAAGCGGTGCTTTTCGGCGATGGGAGCATTGGATTGAATACGTTGAAGCTGCATGGGTGCATTTTACCGGAGGTTCGGTAGGGGCGAAAGGGCATCTCGCCGGGTATAATTGCGGTCATGGAAGAACCTTTTGTGCCCCGACTGGATTTTGCGCGCCTCTACCGGCGCTTTGATGCGCCCATCGCGGAACTGGACTGCGGGAAGATGTGCGCGCCGCACAATTCCAGCGGTAAGCCTTTCTGCTGTGATATCTGTTATGCGGTGCCGGCGGCCTACCGCCCCGAATGGACTTATTTGCGCGGGAATACCGACCTGTGGAAAGAGTGGCGCGGCGACGAATGCCCTGGGGAGCCGTTCGATCCGGCTGAGGTATGGGCTGAGACGCCCGAGCACATGCTTCTGCTGGCTTGCAAAGGCCCGGCTCACTGCCAGCGTGATTTTCGTTCGGTGAGTTGCCGCCAATTCCCTTTCTTTCCCTATATCACTGCCGACTCGCGTTTTTTGGGACTGGTCTATGAGTGGGCGTTCGAGGAGGTGTGCTGGGTGATCAGCCACCTGGAGACGGTCACGCAGCGTTATCGCAGCGAGTTCGTTCGTTTCTACGACGAGGTGCTGGCGCAGTGGCCCGAGGATTTTGAGTGTTACGCCGATCATGCCGAGGAGATGCGCGAGGAGTTCGCGGCGCGCAAACAGCGTATCCCGCTGTTGCATCGGAATGGGGGCTTTTATTTGATCAGCCCGGGCAGCGAGCGGTTGGAGCGGGTTTCGGCAGAGCGGTTCAAGAAATATGGGCCGTACCGGGGATGACAACAGGATTTAGCGTAACCGGGCGGATCTTCTTGGGTGGGTCGAAGGGCTGAGCCCGTGGAGATTTTCGAAGACGGCTGGCGTGAGCAGGCATTAAAGACCCGCTGCTACGGGGAGGGGAACTTCCACAATAGAAAACCTTTGTCTAAATAGCTGCGACGGGTTTCGAGGGGGTAGCCCTGACGGGCCAGTTCGCGGGCGCTTTCGATGAACCATTGGCGCAGGCCAAAAGCCTTATAGGCTACCGCCTGGCGCGAGGCGGCTTTCCAGGCTTCCATAAAGTCATAGATTTTTTCGCCTTCCACCATGCGGTGGATGTAGTTTTTGGGCAGCACAGGCTGGAAGATGCCCGGCTCGAAACCCCAACGGAAGTTGGTGCCAAAGAGCAGTCCCTCCGTGCGCAGTTCTCCGGTGGGTTGTTTGCGCAGCAGGTTGGCCGTCCACACGCGCCCAAAGGGATCGGAGGTGCCTTCTACGATCAAGCCGCCGGGCATCATGCACTGGCCCATCACGGCGTGGGATTCGGCTACCTGGGATTCGTCGTACTGGCGCAGAACGTTGAAGGCGCGCATGAGGCGCACGGTTTCGCCTGGTTCCAGGGGCACGTTGAAGCCGCCCAGCCGGAAGAAGGTGCGCTGGTCGGCGAATGGTAGGGCCACCGCGACCCGATCGGGCTCAATTTCCACCCCCAGTACGTCCAATTCGGGGTTCACCGCTCGAAAGCGCGCGGCGCTCTCCAGGGTGGTGAAAGCCTCGGCGCCATAGCCCAGGTCGACGAAGAAGGCGCGGCGGACTCCCGGCACCGGTTGGCGCAACAGGTCGGCGGCATACAATAGCACGAACACGTCCACGCGGCGCAGACGGTTGGGAGCCGTTTTGCCGCGGGTAACCTGTCCGAGGGGGCGCTTGGGGCGGGGGGAGGGCATGGGCGGACTCGGTTCTAGCGGGAGGCGCGCAACAGCTCGATCAGGGCATCGGCTTCTTCGGGGAAGAGCGTCTCGTCGACGATGTGCATGAGAAAGCCCTTGCCGCCCAGCTCGCGCTGCACGGTCAATGCGCCTTCGGCATTCACGTAAATCTGGCATAGCTTGCCCGCGTCGCGGATTTTAGCCAGCAGCGGCAGCCAATGATCTGCATTGGGCTGCCCATCCCCCGGCTGCCATTGAATTCCGCGCAGACGCTCGATGGACAGCAGTTGGTCGAGGTGGGGCAGCTCGCCCTTGCCATCCAGGTGATAAAAGGCGTAATCAAGGTGTTCGCAGCAGGCCACAAGGTCGGGCATGACGAAGCGATCAAACATGCGTGGTGAGATCATGTAAGAGAAATCGCATTGCAGCATGTAGCCTTTGCCCGGTGACCAGACCGGGCCCCAGCAGGCGTTTCCGCGCCCGACCTGAGATGTGACGGCCTCCAGTTCATCGTAGTAGCGCAGCCACAAAGGGGTGATCTCGCTCACCAGGCGATCGACCTCTTGAGGGGCGTCGCTCAGGTCAAGGAGCAGCTTTTCGGATCCGCGCAGCGAGGCCAAAATGTCCAGATTGCCGCCAATGTCGGTGATGCCGACCAGAACCTGATCCTGCCAGCGTTCGACGGCACGGCGGGTCGTCTCCTGGACACGCATCCACCAGGGGTTGGTAGGGTCGTAAGTTGGGCGGATGTCGGTCAGAGATTGCACGCCTTCCAGGGGGTGGAACCAGGTGGTGTCGGGGGTCCAGGAGACACGCGAGCCAAGGAAGGCGGCCATCGCGCCGGGGCCGTAGTTGACCCACCACTTTGGGTAGGCGTCTCCATGAAAGTGGGTGGCCTCATGAATGCGCTGCCAGTTGTCGAGGATGGCATCCACGGGGGTATCCAGGCCGAATTTGGTGAACTGCGACCAGTCAATCCCAGAGATTGGATGGATTGTTTCGAGGACGACGAGAGGGCGGTCGAGTTCCCCGGCCCACCAGGCGTTCCAATCGCGCTCGATGCGCTGCCAATCGGATTCGTCAAACTTCACCTTGATCGACATGCCCTGCTCCTTTCGCTGTCAAGAAGTCCTGGTGAGAATTGTAATCCATTCGCTGCTACTCAGTGGTCTTCTTGCTATACCTCTTTGGGGTTTGCTGTCGAAGGTGCCGCATTTTGGGGTGTGAGAGCGGCTTGAATTTTGCGTGATGGGATGCTTATAATGAACTTGGGGAAAACAATTCTCTGGGAAAGCAGGAAAGTATGCTGGCGCTCTTTGTTTTTACGGCCTTTTTGTTTCAAATGGTTCTCATCGTTCACTTCGCTTTGCGCAAATGGCGCTTTGAAACGGCCATCCGTTACGGACCTATTGTTTATGCGCTGAGCATTCCCGCCGCGCTGGTGAGCGTGGTGCTGATTGTTGGCAAGCAGCCCTGGTGGATGGTGGTTGGAGGGTTCCTGTACCTGGCCTGGGCAATTTTCGGTTATGGGGTGGAGTATGTGAAGCGCATTGAATGGCGCGAGCCCATCCGCTGGCCGATTTTCGGGCCGTATATTTTCCTGTACCTGGCAACAGTCATGTTTTATTGGTGGCCGCTGGCGCGCATCTGGAAGCCGCTGTGGGTTGCATATACCGTTTTGTTTGTGATCAGTACCGTATTGAATGCAACTTCACACAAGAGAACCTGATTTTTCGGCAAGTATTCCTGTCATCAATTGGATCCATTGGTTAACCAAAGCCTGCCCGGCACTGGTCATCCAATCCTTTTCCAGGTCGACGTGGCAATGCAGCCCCTGATTGGGACGGTCGTGATGGCAAAAACGACATTCCAGGGGCTGGAAGGACGTGCCGTGCAGTTCACAGCGACCTTCGGATAGGAAGTTGCAGCCTTTATCAGCGAAAGCTTGCAAGGCGAAACCTCCCTCGCATCCGCGGAAAGCCGGCGAAAGCACCCCAAAAGATTGATCGGGGGCCAGTTCAAGCATCATCCGGGCGGCATATCCGGCCTGGATGGCGGCGGCAGCTTCCGCCACGCTCCACCAGCCGGGCCGGGCGCAGTATGCACTGCACACGGCGCAGTCGCAGGGTTCGGAAGGTGGGTATTTCTGGTTCAGTGTTTTTAAACGGGAATGCTTTCGGTGAGTCATCGGAAAACCTGCTAAAACAAACGATTGGCGGTGGGGCGGCCCTGGGTTTGCTCGTAGATTT
>JAEXTI010000516.1 GCA_023406965.1 Chloroflexota bacterium | reverse complement strand
CACTCAAAGTCAGCCAGATGGTCCTGGCGTTTCCGGGGCATACCTGGAGTACCGAGACGGTCGTTCCCGCGCTCTATCACGAAGGTCTCGCCATGCAAACCAACTCGATGGGTCTGCCGGCGCTTGTCTTCAATGAAGCCAACACGGGTTTAAAAGTCTATGTCAAAAAAGCCAACGGCACATGGGGCTCAACCGAGGTCGATCCGCAGGTAGGCGCTGCCACAATTGAAGTTGCTATCGCCTTGAGCAGCACTGGTAAAATCCGCCTCGCTTATGCCGACCCTTTCTATCGCGACCTGCGCTACGCCTTTCAATTCGATCAGATCTTCCTCCCCGTCGTACTGAAATAACGGAGCGTAAAACGGGCATCTGCAAGGACTATCTCGCCGCAATATAAGCGTGCGCGTAAAAATTGCCAGGTAGCCGGGAGAAAAACCTTCTTCAGTAGACACGGTACCTCTGATTGCAATTTTCCATCTTGCACGTGCAGTCTGGATCAACATCATTATTCAGACAGATACATAGTGCCACCTCTTGACATGGGCAAGATCGGCGGTAAGATTAATCTTGTATACAAGACATACCAACCAAGGAGATTGAACATGCCCAACAAACAGGAGAATCGGCGTTTTTACGGCTCCATCACTGTCAGCGAGCGCGGGCAGATCGTCATTCCGGCAGACGCAAGGCGTGACTTTGAGATTGAGGTTGGCGACAAACTGCTCATCTTTGGCGACTTGGAACAGGGTCTGGCCATTATGAAGGCTTCCGTACTCCTCGAAAAAATGCCCGACTTGCCCATCTTCTTGGAGAATAACGGAAAGAAACCTAAGGGATAGACAAGAATGAACGATCGCACCCGTCAACAATTCATCAAATTTTTCGCCATCGTTGGCTCCAGCGCCGCAGCGATGACCGTTGCTTTTAGCCGCGGGAACCAGAACATTCTTCTCACCCTGCTGCTGGCTACCCTGGCAGGTACTGCCGGGCACCTCGCCTTCACCGGCTTGGGAAGCCTGCTGATGCGCCTGCAAAAACGCTGGTCTCCTGGCCGCCCTGGGCGTCCGGTGTACGCCTTCAATAAATTACCCATTCTGGATGCGTCTCTAGCAGGCGGAAAAGGTCGGGCATTGGCCCAGTTAACCCAGGCGGGGTTTCCTGTACCAGACGGCTGTGTCCTGCTGACTCGCGCATTCGCCGGCGACGAGATCACTCCCGAAGCATGGGACCTTGCTTTGACGCAAATCCATCGGATTCGCCGGAGCAACGATACCTCCTTTGCAGTTCGATCTTCAGCACTGAGCGAAGACTCCACGCAGGCCTCCTTCGCAGGCGAATTCGACAGCATCCTCAACGTTAGCAGCGATGAGGAAATCCGCAGCGCGATCCTCACCGTTCGCCGGTCCAGGCACAACGAGCGCGTTCTTAGCTACACGCAATCACAGGGATTAGGCAACGCCGAACATGATGTCGCTGTTGTCATCCAGAAAATGGTCCAGCCCGATTATGCCGGCGTTGTCTTCACTGCTGATCCCCTGACAGGCAACCTCATGTGCATGTCAGGCAACTTCGTGACCGGCCTGGGCGACAAACTGGTTTCCGGTGAAGTATCGGCCTCGGCCTTTACCATTGAGCGCGCCGGCAACAACTACCAGGGCCCGTCCGAAATCCAACCTATGGCTAAAATTCTGCAGCGTGAAGCCCATGAGATCGAGGCACGGATGGGTTGCCCACAAGACATCGAGTGGGCGATCACTGGAAAAAGACTCCACATCCTTCAGTCGCGTCCCATTACTACCCTCAACAGCTACGATCCAATCCAAGCCGTATGGAACGATTCCATGAAGGGCAACTTCCTCTGGTCTGCCAACAACCTCATGGAAGCGTATCCCCAGGTCATCACGCCCTTCACAGCCTCGCTTAATCAAGCTCTAGAAAAAATCGGTGGGCCATCCCTGACCGTCAAAGGTTATCCAATCAATGGCATCATATGCGGGCGGATGTATTCCAACCTCAGCGTCCAGGTTTCCGCTTTTGCGCGGATGTTCAAAGGTGATACTCGCAAGGCATACCGACAGATAGCCGGCTGGTGGGGTGAAATCCCGGAAGGCGTTGAAATCCCTCTTATACCGATCACCAAGCAGGAGTGGGAACGCGGCGTGCTGCTCGATCTGTGGAAGACCGAAAGCAAGTTCCGCCGATATCGGCGCAAGGCGCCACAATTCCTGTCCAAGAACCAAAAAATATGCGCAACCATACTTACCCAAATCCAACAGGCCCAGACTCCTACGGAATTGATCGCCCTCTGGAATGATTCTATCGCCCTGCAGCATCGCGACTGCATGATTCACATCGTCGCCGCAGGTTCCGATATTCAGGTGCGCCTGGAGCGTGAACTGAGCGAATTGGTCGGCCCAGAAGATGCCAATGCCCTTCTCTCTAACCTCAGCGGCGTCTCCTCGCGACTGGAAAGTCTGGGACCGGTTGCCGGATTAGGGCTGGTCGCGCTCAGTAAGATGAGCCGGGAGGAGTATTTGGCTCGCTACGGTCACCGCGGCGAAAATGAAGCCGAATGCGCCTGGCCCCGCCCGATGGAAGACCTGCAATGGCTCGACCGCCGCCTGGCCGAGTGGCAAGCAGCCCCCGCCGATGTGGAAGCCATGCTGGCCCACCAACGAACAGCGTTTGAAGCAGCCTGGGGACGCTTCTGCCAGAATCATCCTGAAAAGATTCGGGGAATTCAAAAACGCCTCAATCAAGCCTCCCAGGCAGCCCGTCGCCGGGAACATGTGCGATCCGAGGCGACTCGCGCCATTTCCGTGGTCCGTGCCTATGCCCTTCGCGCCGGCGAAATGCTGCAAATCGGCGAAGATGTCTTCTTTTTGACCATTGACGAGGTGCTAGCGGCTCTCGCCGGAAACCAATCCGCCCTTACCCACATCCCGGTTCGCAAAGAAGTCCACCAGAAGTATACAGAGCTTCCTCCCTATCCGGCGATCATCCTCGGCCGCTTTGACCCGTTCGCCTGGGCGTTGGACCCTCAGCGGCGCACCGATTTTTATGATGGAACCAAACAAAGGGCAGCCCCTATCGAGTCGAACGGGCGCACAATCACCGGCGCCGCCGGAGCTTTAGGCGTAGTCGAAGGCACCGTTCGCCGTCTGGAGCGGCTGGACGAATCCGCCCAATTCATGGCAGGCGAAGTGCTGGTGACCACCATGACCAACATTGGTTGGACCCCGATCTTCCCTCGCGCCGCAGCCATCGTCACCGACCTGGGCGCACCCCTCAGTCATGCTGCCATAGTAGCCCGAGAGTTGGGCATCCCTGCCGTGGTTGGCTGCGGAAACGCCACCAGTCGATTGAAGACAGGTGACCGCGTGCGAGTGGATGGCGGTAAGGGGCTGGTAGAAATCCTTTCGTGAAGTGAAATGCAGCAGAACCGGGTGAAAACATACTCACCCGGTTCTGTCTTTTTGGCAGTCGGTGGTGCTCGGTTTTATGTTTTGGCTTGGGACGAAAGTAACTTGACTTTTATGTAACTATCAGTAACATATATGTAACGGATCGTTTCATGCCCGCACGAGCGAGCGGACAAAATCACCTGTTTCCAATTTTTCATTTGTGGAGGATTCCTGTGATGGACACCGAAAAGACCAAAAATCGACAGACAAGCACCGGCGTGACCCCCTTCGACCAGGCTGTTGAGGCCGTGCGTTCTGGGGAAACGCCAGAGAGCCAGGCGAAGAAGCTTTATGACCAGTTGAACGAACATGAACGCCTGGGGCTGCTGGACGGGGATATGCCCTTCTGGCAGGGTATGGCCGAGATGCGGACAGTTGGTTACAATACTCGCCCGTATGTCCACGGCGCGGTGGACCGCCTGGGAATCCCGGGCACCCGCTTCGTAGATGGACCTCGCGGGTGCGTGTCGGGCCACGGCACAGCTTTCCCGGTCTCGATGGCGCGCGGGGCTACCTGGGACGTGGAGTTGGAAGAGCGAGTCGGCGAGGTGATCGGGCAGGAGATCCGAGCTATGGAAGGAAACTTCTTTGGCGGAGTTTGCATCAACCTGCCGCGGCATCCAGCCTGGGGCCGGATTCAAGAAACTTATGGCGATGATCCTTATCACTTGGGTGAATTCGGGGCGGCGCTGACCCGTGGGACGCAGAAGTATGTGATGGCGTGCGCTAAGCACTATGCGCTAAACTCTATGGAAAATGCTCGCTTCCAGGTGGATGTGACCATCGATGAAGCGGATTTGCACGATGTGTACCTGCCGCACTTCAAGCGCTGCGTGGACGAGGGCGTGGCCGCAATTATGTCCGCCTACAACTCGGTTAACGGGGAGTGGGCCGGCCAAAACGAGTACATTCTCACTGATGTGCTGCGCAAGCAGTGGGACTGGAAAGGTATCACGGTCAGTGATTTCATCTGGGGCCTGCGCGATGGAGCCAAGTCGCTGAATGCCGGATTGGATCTGGAAGAGCCCTTGGTACAGCAGCGTGGGATGCACTTGCGTCACCAACTCGCGGAGGGCGAAACGTCATGGGAGATGGTGGAACGAGCGGGTGTGCGCCTGATCGCTGCCCAATTGCGCTCGTATGCCACACGCGCCAAAGGCGCGTTTGATGTCAAGAATATGGCCAGCGCAGAATCTCGGAAGCTGTCTCGCGAAGTTGCCGCACGTGGCATGGTACTGCTGAAAAACGATGCCGTGGCGGGCAGTCCAGTATTGCCGTTGGAACCAGGAAAGATCGAATCCATTGCCATCATAGGTCGGCTGGCGTTGAAAGGCAATATGGGCGATAAGGGCTCGTCTGACGTGCGCCCACCCAGCTTCGTGACCCCGCTGGAGGGCATCCAGGCGGCTTTCCCCGGCGCGCAGATCACGGTGGTTGGTGAAGACGATCCGAAAGCCGCGGCGGAAGCAGCCCGAAAGGCGCAAGTGGCTGTTGTGGTAGCCGGTTTCACCGAGCGCGACGAGGGTGAATACGTGGGAAGCGATACGATGACCCGGCCTGAACTGCTGGCGCTGTTCCCGCCTTTACCGGCGGAAATGGAAGCCGCCATGGCCGCCTCGAACAGCGGCGAAAACGAGGGCAACGTAATCATGACCTCCGGCGATGAATACGGCGGCGACCGGGCTTCCCTGACGCTGCGCACCATCGATGAAGAGATTATCCAGGCGGTGGCCGCGGCCAACCCGCGCACGGTGGTTTCGATTGTGGCGGCGGGCGCGGTCTTGACCGAGACATGGCGCCAGAAGGTACCGGCGATTCTGATGATGTGGTACGCGGGCATGGAAGGCGGGCACGCACTGGCAGATGTGCTAACTGGCGTAAAGAACCCGTCTGGCCGACTGCCGTTCTCGATCCCGACTTCCACAGAACACCTGCCGTCCTTCGACCGGCACGCCACGGCGATCACCTACGACCGCTTCCACGGTCAGCGCCTGCTGGACAAACTGGGAGTAGCCCCAGCCTACCCGCATGGTTTTGGCCTATCCTATACCACATTCACGATCAATGATGTAAAGGTGAGCGAAGTTGCCGAAGGCGGCGCGTCCGTGAAGGCGACTGTCACCAACACCGGCAAGCGGGATGGGCACCATGTGGTGCAGGTATACGGGCGACGCGCCTCTGGTCCGCACGCGGGCGAGTTGTGGCTGACGGGATTTGCCGTGGTCAAGGTACCAGCGGGTAAAACCGTTCCAGTCGAAGTAGAGGTATCCTTCACCCCACTGGCGCTGTGGGACAAGAAAGCCCGGAAACGGATCCTCCCCGAGGCGAGTAATGTAGTTCTCGAGGTGGGTTCGTTTGCGCACGATCCCGTGGCGACAGTTTTGCAGGTCAAGAGTTAGCATATTCGGAAGCCCTTTCTGCTGGATCTGTCTTAAAAGAAGGTTACGACTCATGGGAACATCTCTCCCTTCATCCATGGACAAGAACCGCCAGGACGGTAAGCACCAGATGGACTGGCGCAAAGACAGCATTCTGGATGCTGCCGAGACCTTGTTCCTGCAAAAGGGCCTGGAAAATACCAGCATGGTTGACATTGCCAACCATGCTGGTATTACCAAAGTTACGCTGTATCGTTATTTTCCTGACCGCCACCCGATTGCATTTGAGATAGCCATACGGATGCTGCGTAGAATTTTCTCCACCTCCCAAAGCGAGGGGCAGGCATTAACGATTGAGAACCTGAGGCAGTATGTGATGGCGATGATCGAAAACTTCGATCATATCAAAGATGCCTACCGTTATATTGGGATGTTCGACCACACGTACGGCGATCGCTACCCCAGCACAGACCTGGCAGACTGGTATAAATCGGAGATGAGTGCCATTGGATGGGGAGAGCATTTTTTCGAAGATCCGGAAGATGTTTTTCCGCTGCGCAAGCAAATGATCATGCTCCTAAATACCACGATGAGTTTTCTGGAGAAGATGGCTGCGCGGGGCGAGCTGATGTCGACAGAGCAAGGTTTTGAACTGGAAGAACAACTGCTCTTTTTTAAAACCCTGGTTGGCGCGTACTTCGACCAGTTGAGCGAGACGCACCAAAGCTA
>JAEXTI010000509.1 GCA_023406965.1 Chloroflexota bacterium | reverse complement strand
GGTAGAAGATGATTGGCTGGTGCTTTCTGCGCGCACGTCTGAAGACGAGAAGACAGGACTGCGCACCCAGGTGAACTGGCTTTGGGGGAAAGACAGCCATCGCCCGGCGCAGATTTTGCAGTTTGCTTACCGAAACCAGCCGCTGGAGAGCGGGTTGACTCCTGGATTGACATCCAGGGGAGAATTGGTTTTCTTCCCGGGAGCCTACCCACTGCGGGGAATATTCAAACAAATGTACCCGGCGAGTCAGGCGTTTGTTCCCCAGGGGTCTGCGAATTTGACGGGGTTTCTGGATGAGTGTGCTGCTGCTTTGGCGAAGAATCCATGGCTGGAGGTTTTTCCGGTTGTGTTGGAAGGCGCGCTGCCCTTGCGCATAGGCGAGGACTGGGCGCTGGGTGACCGGGAGTCGCGCGCCTTGCCCCTGGCAAGTGAATTCGCTTCCCCATGGGAGCTATATTCGCTTTCGGGGGGCAATCCTTTGACCGTTTTCTGCCTATGGGATGGTTTTACGCTCACCCCGCACGCAGCATGGGAGCAGGGAAGGATGGTCAGCCTGTGAGTACGCTGCGCACTCTAGCCAAAAACACTATGCTGGGAACCGGAAGCGGTGTGTTGTTGCCCGGAGTTTATGGCATCGCTTTACCTGAAACCGATACTGAGTCGGCTGTGCTGGCGACCGCAGCGGCATTGGGAGTCGCCGAAATGGGTGGAATTGTGCCGCAGGCGGTGGCCCAGCAGCGCTTGCCGGGCGAACCCGAATCGCTGCGTCCGGTATCTGAACGGGTGACGGGGCTGCTGAAACGTGCCTTGGAGGAAAACAATGCGGATCTTCTGCCCGAGTTTCTGGAACTGATGGCCCTTCGCGGGCGGGTGGCTCCAGCGGAGAACATCCCGGCTTTGTTGGGATTGGGGAAGGGCGAACTGGGCCCGCTGGTGGTGAAGGTATGCGGAGCGCGGGGACGCTGGCTGGCAGAGATAAACCCGGCCTGGGGATATGCGCTGGGACGAGAGCCGATGGAAGCCTGGGAGCACGGGACGCGCCTTGAACGGCTGGCTGCTTTGCGGGAAATGCGTGATCGGGACCCGGCTATAGCCCGCGCCTGGGTGGAAGCGTCGTGGGAAAGCGAGCCGCCTGAAGAGCGGGCAGCCTTTGTGCGCGCGCTACAATCAGGCTTGAGCATGGCTGACGAGCCTTTTCTGGAGTCGTGCCTGGATGATAAGCGCAAGGAGGTGCGCGAGGCCGCCCGCCGGCTGCTGATGGGCCTGGAAGAGTCGCGTTTTGCGCAGCGGATGTGGGAGCGAGCAAGGCCGCTCTTGGCGTTGAAATCCAGGTTTTTAGGGACGGACCGGTTGGAGGCACAATTGCCTGAAGGGCTGAATGTTGCAGCCAAACGAGACGGACTGGGTGGTACGGCGCTGCGAAAGGATATGGGTGAAAAGGCGAATCACCTGGCGCAGATCCTAAGCCTGACGCCGCCCATGCGTTGGCTCCGGGAGTTCAATCGACCGCCAGAGAAGCTCATTGCCGCAGCGTTGGGCTGCGAGTGGAAAGAGGCGTTGTTGTTGGGCTGGCAGTTGGCTGCCCGGAACGCAGGGAATACAGAATGGGCGGAAGCGCTGGTTGATTTCTGGATAGCGAACAGACAGGACGCGCGCTTATTGGATGGGGACTGTTTGAATGAACTGATCCTGTTGGTACGCTCGGAAAAGATGGAAAGGATGGTACAGGGGGCGATCAAGCCGGTGCTCCAGGAGTTGGATGATCGAAGCGCGCTTTTTGCAATACTGACTCATTATCACCGCCCGTGGTCAAAGAAACTGACGCTCGCGGTGATTCGCAGCGCGCAACGACAGGCCGGCGGAAGGGGGTATTATTTGCCGGCGGCTTTGCCTGGGTTTGCGCGTTATGTTCCAATTGATCTGGTAGATGAGTTGTCTGCCGGTTGGCCGGATGGCATAAAAGGCCATTGGGAGACGTATGTCCAACTATTTTTACAGGTGTTGAATTTTCGCTCCGAGATCCAGCGCAGCCTGGCGGAGTAGATCGGAACAAAGGAGAGCTTATGCCCGCATTATTACGAGAACATGCCGAACAACAGTTTGCCGAGGAACTGGCGGAGTTGGTAAAATCGGATAAACGCCAGCGTCCGCCGAACTGGAATCTTTCACCCTGGGCTGTGGCGACTTACTTGCTGGGTGGCAAGCTGGAAAATGGTTTTACGGTTTCGCCGAAGTACATCGGCAGCCGGAGAGTGATTGAAATTGCCATTGCCACTCTGGCCACCGACCGGGCATTGCTGCTCTTGGGGGTGCCTGGGACGGCAAAAACGTGGGTGTCCGAGCATTTGGCTGCGGCTATTTCCGGCGACTCGACTCTCCTCATCCAGGGTACGGCGGGAACGGCAGAGGAGGCGATTCGCTACGGTTGGAACTATGCGTTGCTGCTGGCAGAAGGCCCCAGCGAACGGGCCATCACGCCCAGCCCGGTGATGAACGCCATGCGCGATGGCAAACTGGCGCGGGTGGAAGAGTTGACTCGCATCCCGGCGGACGTGCAAGATACCTTAATCACTATTCTGTCGGAAAAGACGCTGCCTATTCCAGAACTGGACAGCGAGGTGCAGGCGGTTAAAGGCTTCAATGTGATTGCAACTGCCAACAACCGCGACAAGGGCGTGAACGAGCTTTCTTCGGCGCTGCGGCGTCGCTTCAACACGGTTGTGCTGCCCCTGCCCGCCACCCTGGATGAAGAAGTGGATATTGTCCGTCGCCGGGTGGAGAGCCTGGGCCGGTCGCTGGAACTGCCCGCCGAGCCGCCCGCTCTGGAGGAGATCCGGCGCATTGTCACCATTTTCCGCGAGCTGCGCGGCGGGGTGACCGGAGATGGCAAAACCAAACTGAAGACCCCCAGCGGAACGCTTTCGACGGCAGAGGCGATTTCGGTGGTGAACAACGGGCTGGCTCTGGCGGCGCACTTTGGCGACGGAAAGATGCGCGCGAACGATGTGGCTGCCGGTTTGGTAGGAGCAGTGATCAAGGACCCGGTGCAAGATCGTATCGTCTGGCAAGAGTACCTGGAGACTGTGGCCAAGGAGCGCAAGGACTGGAAAGACCTGTACCGGGCTTGCAAGGATTTGAACGAGTAAAGCATGGTGACTGTATTTGGCATCCGGCACCACGGCCCCGGTTCAGCGCGCAGCCTGCGTGCCGAACTGGAAAAGCTGCGCCCCGATCTGTTATTGGTGGAGGGGCCGCCGGACGCGGATGAGATGATTCCGCTGGCGGGGCTGGCAGAAATGGTTCCGCCGGTCGCCTTGCTGATCACCTTGCCTGACCGGCCCCAGGAGGCGGTGTATTATCCCTTCGCAGAATTCTCGCCGGAGTGGCAGGCGATTCTGTTTGGGCTGCGGGCGGGAATTCCGGTGCGTTTCATGGACCTGCGGCAGGCCTACCAGTTGGGGGTGGAAACCCCAGAGGAAAAAGACGAGGGGGTTGATCCGTTTGCGATGGTGGCTGAAGCCGCGGGGTATTCCGATGGCGAGCGCTGGTGGGAACATTTTGTCGAACAGCGGCGGGAGAGCGGCAGCGTTTTTGAGGGCATTTTGGAACTGATGACCGCGCTGCGTGCAGAAGCCGAGCTGCAGCCGGGCGGAGTGCGCGGTCGAGATTTGCTGCGCGAGGCGGCCATGCGCGATGTCATCCGCGCCGGACTAGCGCAGGGCTACCAGCGAATCGCGGTGGTGTGTGGGGCGTGGCACGCGCCGGTGCTGACGGAGTTGGAGCGCTTTTCGCAAGATGAAAAGTTGCTGAAGGGGTTGCCCAAAAAAGAAGTAGCTGTGACCTGGGTTCCGTGGACCTATGATCGGCTGGCAAGGTTCAGCGGATACGGGGCGGGGATTGACTCACCGGGGTGGTATGAGCATCTGTGGCAGACGGATGAGCAGATTGTTGAACAATGGATGGTGAAGGTGGCGCAAATGCTGCGCGCCGAGGACCTGTACGTCTCTCCGGCCCATGCCATTGAAGCCACCCGCCTGGCAGACACCCTGGCGGCGCTGCGCGGACGGCCGCTGCCGGGTCTGCCCGAGTTGCTGGAGGCGGTTCAGGCGGTGATGTGCTTTGGGGACGACGCACCCATGCGCTTGATCGGCGAAAAGCTGCTGGTGGCGCAGAAAATGGGGCGCATCCCCGAGTCAGCGCCGACCGTGCCCCTGCAGCGCGACCTGGCTGCCCAGCAAAAACGCCTGCGCCTGGAGCCGAGCGCATCTCCCGAAGCGATCGACCTGGATTTGCGCAAGCCGCTGTTGCTGGAGCGCAGCCAATTACTGCACCGCCTGGGGTTGCTGGGCATCCCCTGGGGGCAACTGCGCGAGGCGCGCGGGGCCAAGGGCACCTTCCACGAAATCTGGCGGATCGAATGGAAACCGGAGTTTGCTGTGGCGGTCATCGAGGCCAGCCTGTGGGGTAACACGGTGCTGGAAGCGGCGACGAACAGGGTGCAAGCCGAGGCCACCCGCGCAACGGAGCTGCCCGTCTTGACCCATTTGGTGGAAGGGGCGCTGCTGGCCGATTTACCCGAGGCGATTCCCGGTCTGCTGACGCGGGTGCAGCAGGCGGCAGCGACCAGCAGCGACATTCCGCACCTGATGGAAGCCTTGCCGCCGTTGGCCAATGTGCTGCGCTATGGAAATGTGCGCAATACGGATTCAAGCATGGTTACCCAGGTGGTAAACGAGCTTGTCGAGCGCATTTGTATTGGGTTGCCAGCCGCTTGCCAGGCGTTGGATGACGAAGCGGCGGGAGAAATGTTTGAGAGGATCAACCAGGTGCAGGGCGCCCTGACAGTGACCCAGAACGAGGAGCACGAGCTGGCCTGGGCGGGTGCATTGACTCACCTGGCCGATCAAGAACGCGTGCATGGGTTGGTGCGGGGACGGGCTGCGCGGCTGATCTTTGACCGCTCGCCGGAAGAGACGACTGCTGCCCGGCGCATGAGCCAGGCCCTTTCGCCGGGAACACCCACGGGGCAATCGGCGGCCTGGGTGGAGGGGTTCTTCCACGGCAGCGGGCAGGCCTTGATTCACCACCCGCGCCTGTGGCAGTTGATGGACACCTGGATGGTGGAACTGCCCGAAGAGCAGTTCCGGGCAGTCCTGCCGCTGCTGCGGCGGGTGTTCAGCACGTTCTCATCTGCCGAACGCCGCCAGATTGGCGAACTGGCCAAGAACAACGGCTTGATGGTTGTGGAGACTGGCGAGATCGACGTGGATCTGGTCAGGGCGCAGAAAGCGCTGGCGTTGGTGGCTTTTATCCTGGCGGGTGGAACTGGTGCTGAGCAATGAGGACTGAGCAATGACCGATACGCAACCGGACGTGAATTCTGCCGAGCAACGCCTCCGCCGCTGGCGGCTGATCTTAGGTGGTGAGGAAGACGGGACAGGCTTTGCCTTGAGCGCTTCCGAAGACCTGGGCATGGACCGCACCCTGACGGAGTTGTATTCGGAGGAAAAGAAATCGGGCCGCGGTGAAACGCGCCTGGGTGTGGCACGCTGGTTGGGTGACATCCGCACCTACTTTCCGACCTCTGTGGTGCAGGTGATGCAGAAGGATGCCCTGGAGCGGCTCAACCTGCGCCAGATGCTGCTGCAGCCCGAATTGTTGGAAGCAGTTGTTCCAGACGTTCATCTGGTCTCCACATTGATCTCTCTAAACCGGGTCATTCCGGAGAAGACACGGGAGACCGCGCGGATGGTGGTACGCAAGCTGGTCGAGGATTTGGAGAAGAAACTGGAAGGGCCGCTGCGCCAATCCATTTTGGGCAGCCTGAACCGGGCTGTGCGCAACCGCCGCCCGAGACACAGCGACATGGATTGGCAGCGCACCATCCGGGCGAACCTGAAGCATTATCAGAAGGACTATAAGACGATCATCCCGGTGACGCGCATCGGTTTTGGGCGCAAGCGGACTTCTTCCAGCCTGCGGGATGTGATCCTGTGTGTGGACCAATCCGGTTCGATGGCAACCTCGGTGGTGTACGCCTCGATTTGCGCGGCGGTGATGGCTTCCATTTCCGCAGTACGCACTTCCTTGGTGGTGTTCGATACGCACGTTGTGGATTTGACCCCCGACCTGCAAGACCCGGTGGACGTGTTGTTTGGGGCGCAGTTAGGGGGTGGAAATGACATAGAACGAGCGCTGGCTTACTGCCAGGGGCTGGTGCGCACCCCGCAGGATACGATCTTGATATTGGTCAGCGATCTGTATGAGGAAGAGAACCGGGCTAGAATACTGCGCCGGGCGCAGGCGCTGGTGAACGCCGGGATCCAGTTCATCACCCTGCTCGCGTTGAGCGACAAAGGCGCGCCTTCGTTTGATCGAGGGATCGCTGCTGAGTTCGACGCGCTGGGCATCCCGACGTTTGCATGCAGCCCCGACCAGTTCCCCGGCCTGATGGCGGCAGCGATTAAGCGCGAAAATATCCACCAGTGGGCGGCTGGAGAGGGAATTGTGACGGTGCGGGCAGTGGGATAAAAAAAAGAGAGCAACTTGTTGAATTTGTTACAAGTTGTGTATACAATGAATTATGGCAGTTGATTCACCGGATTTCGCGGTAGCCGCTCGTTTCATCTAATCGGCGGTTGAAAGAAGGGAGTCTGCCATGAAGACTCTAAAGTTTTTCAGTCTTGCGGTTGCGTGGGCTGTGGTTCTTT
>JAEXTI010000507.1 GCA_023406965.1 Chloroflexota bacterium | reverse complement strand
TTAAAAAGGCCAAATCAGGCCCTTGTCGAGGCTCAGCAAGCCCGTAATTCCGGTTTTGGTCTACTGTTTTCGGTTTTTAAGGTTCAATCGCCCTGCGGGGCTTTGTTCCGCATTTCTAAACTCAAGTTATTTGGTTGGGAAATAACTCGATCTTTCCTCCGTCCTTTTTTTGTTATAAGGATGGTAGTATGGACATAAGATTAAATTATTGTGGTCCAGGTTTGAATTATTGTTTGGCGAAAGTAAGTGATTCGAGCAAGAAGACTCAATTAGGATTAGGTTGCTTATTTCTGCCGCCAACGTTTTATCACCCCGACACTGGCGAACCTTACAAGATCGATCCTGGGATACGCAGAGAGTACGAGCAAATAAAGAAAATGTTCCAAAAGCGGCTTGAAAAGTATTATATCAAGGCGGAGATTATGTCAAAAAGGGGTTGGATATCTGCTGTACAAACGATATGGGTTGGAAAGATTGGTTTGACTTTACTTGAAGAAGGGAAATGCGGCATTTTCGCATACAGAAAATGGTACGAGGTTGGTGATATTAAGAAAAGCAAGGAAGAGTTGACGGAAAATGAACAGCAGGAATAAAACGAATCAACGTGTAGATGTACTCAGGCTCTAAATCCTAGACGGCTACCCAGACCGAAACCGCAATTGCGTTTCTCGGTAAGGTACCGCGTTATCACCATCTGGGAGGGCGAGAACTCATTGCTTTTGCAGCATCGGGGAATCTCCTTCGCCTTCGCGACTAAACCCAGACGATCGAGTAAGGGTTTATGCACTTAAGCCAGCTCATTCCGTTCGGCAGGTTTCCCGTCTATATTAAGTAAACTCTTGTTAACAAAGAATCAACAACACTACACACACCAGCGTCTTAATCATATATTAAGGGTCAGAACGTGCCAGACGGTAATTAGTACCTTACGCAGGATTCGCCACTACAGCATGGTCACAACCCGCTTCACCAGGCCGAGAACCTGGCCGCCGGGGATATGGTACTGACCGAGGCCGAGATGGAGCAACTCAACCGGTCGATGAATCGCAAGTAGGAGTTTTCGGTGTGGGTAAGATTTTCTTGCCCACACCGTTTGATGATCTTTACGCTTTGCGCAATTCTGCCAGTACTTCCTCGATCCGCGCGCCGACAGCCACCGGGTCGGGGTGCAGCCGCGCAGCTTCATGCAGGCTCATCCACAACTGCCCTTCCATGCGGTCGGTTAGCTCGTCGTTGAGGACGCGGAACAGCTTCATTACCGCCGTGTAGGCTTGCGGGTCATCCTGCAGTTCGTTCAGGGTGGTGTTCATCGATAATTCTGTGCGCTTTTGGGCTTCCGGCGCATGGGGTACAGACCAGTGGTGCTTTCCCGCGCCGATGGCGATGGGCTGCTCGTTGCCTTGACCGGGCAGAAACACCGTGCCGGCGGTGTTGGACGGCAGGGTCACATCCAGGTGGAACTGCCCGCCGGCGATTTTCCAGGATGATTCTGCCAGGCCGTAGGGGGTGTTCAGCTTCGCGCGGGCATGGGTCAGCCCGCCGCCTGGAAGGGGGCGAAACTCGATCTGCCGGTAGCCGGGGGCCGCCGGGGCCAGGCCTGCCACGCTGCGGTGCAGCCAGTCGGCCACCGCGCCCAGGGCATAATGATTGAAGGAAGTCATCTCACCGGGGTTGACCGTGCCATCGGGCAGCATACTGTCCCAGCGTTCCCAGATGGTGGTCGCGCCCATGGTCACCGGGTACAACCAGGAAGGATTCTCGGTCTGCATCAGCAGGCGGAAAGCGGCTTCGGGGTGGCCCGCGTTGCACAGCGCGTCGCAAACCAGCACGGTGCCCACAAAGCCGCTGCTGATGCGGTAGCGGTTGGCACGCAGCAGTTCGGCCAGGCGCTGCCCGGCGGCGCGGCGTTGGTCTTCGCCCGGCAGCAGGGCAAATTGCAGGGCCAGCGAGTAGGCTGTGGCAGAATCGCCCAGGATGCGCCCGGCGGGGGTGACGTAGTTGTGCTGGAAGGCAGCCCGGATGGCGGCTGCCAGCGCCCGATACTGGGCTTCTTCCGCCGTTCGCCCCAGGAGGCCCGCGGCGCGGCTGACCAATTCGGTCGAGTGGGCAAAGTAAGCCGTGCACAGGACTTAGTTGGGCGTGCGCGCCGCGCCGGGCCGATCGGGCGGGGCGGCGGGGTCCAGCCAATCGCCGAACTGCGTACCCTTATCCCACAGCAGGCTGGGGCCGGTCAGGCTGTGTATCTGTTCCACCCAGGCGCGCATACTCTCAAACTGCCGCTCCAGGATGCTCTTGTCGCCGAAACGCTGGTAGAGCACCCACGGCACGATGACCGTTGCATCGCCCCAGGCCGCAGAAGGCGGGGTAGGCTCGGGCCGCGGGCTGACGATGGGCGCGTAAAAGGGCACGCTGCCCGAGGCGGCCTGTTCGGCGGCCAGGTCTGCCAGCCAGGAAGAGAGGAACCCGGCGCTGTTGTATAAAAATGAAGCGGTGGGCGAGAACACCTGGATGTCGCCGGTCCAGCCCAGGCGCTCGTCGCGCTGCGGGCAGTCGGTGGGGATGTAGAAGAAGTTGCCGCGCATCGACCAGACCACGTTTTCGTGCAGGCGGTTGACCAGGGCATCGGAGCAGTCGAACCAGCCGGTGCGTTCCATGTCTGAGTGGCAGATGACGGTCTGCACGTCGCCCAGATTGATTTCCCCGGGCCACCCGCTGACTTCCGCATAGCGGAAGCCGTGGAAAGTGAAGCGCGGCTCCCAGGTTTCCACGCCGCCGCCCTTGAGCGTGTACTGGTCGATGGCTTTGGCGTAACGCAAGGTGCGTATGCAAACCTCGCCGTGTTCCAGCACTTCGGCGTGGCGCAGGGTGATGGTTTGCCCGGCAGGGCCTTGCACGCGCAGGCGCAGCCGCCCAACCACGTTCTGGCCGAAATCGAGGATGGTTTTCCCGGAGGGAGAATGGATGATCCGGGCAGCGGGCCAAACTTCGATGCGCCGCACCGGCGGGGTGTAGGAAGCGAAGAGCGTATCCAGCGAGCGCTCCAGCAGGCGAACCCCAGCCCAGCTCGAGTCGTCATACCCGGGTTGATCCCACCCGGCGCGTTCCAGGCGGGCATCGTAGGTTTCGCCATCGTAAATGTCGCTGCCTTGAATGGGCCCGGTGGCGGCGCGCCAGTTCTCGTCGCTGACCACGCGTGCCGTGCTGCCGTCGGCAAAGGTGATTTCAAGCTGGGCTAAGAGGGCCAGCCGGTCACCGAAGATGTTGCGCCGCCCGCCGCCATAGCCCAGCCGCCCGCGGAACCAGCCGTCACCCAGCATGGCCCCGATGGCGTTCTGACCCGCGTGCAGCAGGCCGGTGACGTCATAGGTCTGGTAACCCAGGCGGTAAGGGTAGCTGGTCCAGCCGGGAGCGAGCACCTGGTCGCCCACCACCTGCCCGTTGATCAGGGCCTCATACACGCCCAGCGCGGTGATATACAGCCGCGCCCGCTGCACGGGCTTTTCCAGGGTGAACTCACGCCGCAACAGCGGGGCGGGTTGGGGGCGGGTCAGGTCTTCGTCCCAGTCGGGGGTGATGAAGCGCGCCGACCAATCGCCGGGTTGCAGCAGGGCGGCTTCGGCGGTGGCGGGCTCGCTCCAGGCCGAAGCCTGCCAATCCGCGCCCCACACGCGCACGCGCAGCAGGGCCTGCTCGCGCGAGGCCAGCGGCGCAAAGGGCCACTCCACCAGTACCGATTGGTCGGAGTTCACGCGCCCGGTGGAGTACATTTGCTCTTGGGAGTTGACGGCTTCGATCTCGTAAGCCTGCTGCATCCAGCCGGGTTGAGTGGTTTCGGTCATCCAGGAGAGGCGCGGTTGGGCGGTTCCCAGGGCTGTTTCCTGGTGAAAATGCTCAAAGCGGAGGTTGGTTACGCGGAGTGGATATTGTGTCATGATTCTCCCTCGAGTTGAAATTCGGTAGACTACCCTGTTATTGTCCTTGTCTTTTGTGGTTTTGGCAAGTGATGGAAAAAATTAAAACGCACCCAACACCTGGGTGCGTTAGCGTGTCTGTCGTTATTTAATATCTGAGTTTACGCTTGAGTGGGGCTGATATTGACCATCCAGTCGATGCCAAACTTGTCCTTAAGCATTCCAAAGGTGTCGCCCCAAGGGGCTTTGGTGAGCGGCTCGACGATCGTCCCGCCGGCGGACAGCTTCTGAAAGTATCCCGTCAGCTCGGCTTCGTCATCCCCGCTGAGGCAAATGCTGAAATTGGTTCCCAGTTGGAATTCCATGCGGTCGGGCGTGTCGGCTGCCATCAGCACCATGCCGTTCTCGGCTTCCAACATGGCGTGCATGATCTTATCGTCTTCACTGGGATCTTGCGATGCATGATATTCCTTGAAGGTGCTCAAGTTGAGCTTGCCGCCAAACACCGAGTGGTAGAACTCCATGACCTCGCGGGTGTTGTCCTTAAAGTTGATGTAGGGATTCAGAATGCTTTTCATTTGTTCTCCTAAAATCGACAGGTAGATTGAGGGTATTTTCCTAAATCCGGCGCAGTAATTCCGCCAGTTGGTCGGCGCATTGCCCCCAACCTTCGTGGAAGCCCATCTGCTCGTGACGCTCCCGGTCGGCCACCGACCAGTGCAGGACGCGCGCTGTGTAGCGAGTCTTGCCACCCAGGTCCTCGAAGGTGAGGATCAGGGTCATGAAGGGCTGCTCGGAGGGTTCCCAGGCCCGGGTGTAGGCATCGGTGACCACCAGGCGTTCGTTTTCGACCACTTCCAGGTACACGCCCGGATTGGGGTAGTCTTCACCTTCCGGGCTGCGCATGGTGATCAGGTTGGATCCGCCCGGGCGCACGTCTGTTTCCGCGTAAGGCGTCGTCCAGGGCTGGGGGGCGAACCACTGCTTGATCAACTCGGGCTCCGTCCAGGCTCGGAAAACCTTTTCGGGCGGCGCGTCGAAGATGCGGGTCAAGACCAGTTCGCGGTCGGCAATTGAAGAAGGAGGGTTAGGTGTGTTCATGAGATTATTATATACCAATAACATCTACTTTGTCTATATATTTAGAAAATTAGTTCTAAATGTTAACATTTATTTTGTGGCCATTACGGTGTTCTCAATCCGGGGCGTGGAAATTCTGCTATGATTAATTCCGAGGAGGCTTCCAATGAATACCCTTTTGCAAGAACAGCGTTTTGATTTTATATCACCTGAAGATAAGGCCTTCATGGTCGCTTTCAACGACGAGATGGCCCGCCTGGGTTATGAATTCGGCAATAAAATCGGTGACGGATACTGCTGGGGCAAATACATGGTCATTTACACCCGCACGGGGGCGAAAAGCAAAAACGTCTATGCCCGGTTGTATTTGCGCGAGCCGCGCATCATTCTGCGGCTATTTCTGAACGGTATTGACCAGCACCGCGCCTTCCTCGAATCCGCCCCCGCCCACATCAAAGAGGTGTTTACGGGGCCTTTCGGAGACTGCGAGCACTGCCACAACCAGAAGAAGGACGGGCGCTGCCAGTTCCGCAAAACCTACACCCTGGACGGGCGCTTGATTGAAAAATGCAACGGCAACACGTTCTGGATTTTCAATCCCAGCGTCGAAAGGCTGGATGATACTATGGCCCTGTTCACCGAGTTTTACCCGGCTCGTTCTCGTAAGGGCAATTCATGAATTGCCCCTACGAAATGTGCTACTCAAACTTTCTTGCGGAGTGTTCCCCATGAAGAAAATCCCCTTTCTCGCTTTCGCTTTTGCCATCTTGTGGCTGTTGTTCATCCAATCCGCGGGCACACTGGTGGAGTCCATCTATATCCTGGACCTGCTCAACACCCGGTTGGATGAAAAAGCCCTGGGGGTGTTGTTCTTCTTCGCTCCGCTGCTGACCCTGCCCTGGTTCCGGCGCAGCCCGCGCGCGCTGGGCTGGGGCTTGTTCGCCGCCCTCCTGCTGGGCCGCGGGCTGATGCCTTTCGTGAGCACCGCCAACCGCGTACTGCCCGCCGGGATCGCCACCACGGCCGCGCTGGCATTGCTGTTCCTCCTGCTGGCGGGCAAGCCCGAGGGAAACAGCCGCTCGCTGCAAGCCGCAGCGGGTCTGGCCTTGGCGGTGGGGCTTTCGGTGCTGCTGCGCACGGTCTACTTCGGCGTGGAATACTCGCTGACCTCTGCCGGGGGCTGGGTGGGGGTAGTTTTGGGCTTGCTCCTGGGCGGGCTGTTCACCCAACTGGACCTGAACCCCGCGCCTGAACTGCCGCGCGCAAAAACACCCGTCACCGCGCCGCTGCTGGGTGTATACCTGGTGCTCATCCTGGTTTACTTTGCCTTCTCCGCTCCGTCGGTGATTGTTCGCTGGACGCAATCCAGCTACCCGCTGGTAGTGGGCGCGGTCAGCCTGCTGTCGTTGGCTTGGGCCGGGGTGGCTCTTCTGGCCCCGGGCTTGCTGGAGCGCATCACCCCGCGCGTTTTGCTGGTCTGGAATGTCCTCTTCACCCTCAGCCTGACCGTCACATTGCTGGCACAGCGCGTTCCCTTTCCGCCCGCACTGACCTCGCCCGAGGTGGTGGTGGGCGCGCCCACTTTCTGGCAGCAAGTCCCCCTGATCTTCATGCTGCTGCTCTTCCCGGTGCTGTTCGTCGATCTGCGCGTGCTGGCGGGGCGCATGGAAGGCAGCCTTTCGCCGCGCCGGTTGGTTCCCGGCGTGCTGCTGGGCGGATTGGTGTGGATCCTGCTGGTCTTCGCTCACATCTTCACCAACGTGTGGGGCTATATTGATCCGGTCAGCCCGCCCTTTCGCAATGCTTTCTGGCTGCCGTACCTGCTGCCGGCGGCGGGCATCTGCCTGCTGGTCGGACTGCCACGCAAGAGCGACCTCGCTTCTAGCCGGGCGGCCCTCGCGCGCTTCCCTCTAGGATGGGCAGCTTTGCTTGGGGTACTTTTTCTGGTCACTCTGTTTGCCTCGTTCCCCCGCCCACGAATTATTGAGGATGTTGAGCAAAGA
>JAEXTI010000453.1 GCA_023406965.1 Chloroflexota bacterium | reverse complement strand
TTGCTTGGAAATCATCCCGATGTAAACCTGTAAAATATACAGGAAAGGCTTATTTGCAGATAGGAGGTAGAGTATTATGAAAAGAGGTCGAAAGCGTACCATCATCATTACAGTTTTGGCAGTTGTTTTTTTCTTATGGCTAGCGATAGGTGTTTATTACTTGATTTTTCCAAGCCTCCCTATTCCCAATAGAGATAACATCCCTACCTCCACAACAACGGCCCAAGTTTATCTCCACCCTTAGGGCTGTTGCAGCAGTGGCTTTGGGCCTTCACAGGTAACTGGAGTAGAAGCGACTGGCTAAAAATGATGGTGGGTTGACCTTTCGCTTCAACAAAGAGGGGTCTCCCATAAGTGAGATCCTGTATACAGCATGCCCCGGGGAATGCACTTGGTTAACTTGCCAGGAATTGCGTATCCATTTTTGCGTCTGATATGGTCTTCGCCAGGAAGCGACCCGAGTGGAAGCTCTTTCCTGCTAACATAATTAGGCCGGCAACCGCTTGAGTAGAACAACTCAGAGGGGATCAAGAACTGCTTTGGCATTAATGTAAGTAATCGCTATACATGCTCAAGGTGATGGGATTGGCTATTTTTCCTGATTAAATATTTCACAACAAGAAGTCATGCAATATGTGTGAATTTTCTTTGAGCAAAGATTACCCCTGACATAGCTTGCCAGGCGCACAATAGCACAATTGAAAACAGGAGGTTGCCTCTGAATGGGACAACCCCCTGTACCGACCCTACTTACAAATCCAGCGTCAAATCAGGTAGGTCAAAATCCTCCTCAACGGGTTGGTTTTCTTCATCCATGCTGCGCGAACCATTGCGCATGGCCTCGCGCACCAACGGGGCCAGCGCCCCGTGAGGAGCCTTTTCCACCAACTCGATCAACACATCGTCTCGACCCGGCTTCAAGGTCAGATGGACCACCAGGTCGACCGTCCCATCGGCCCGTTTACGCACCGGCATCGCCGCCTCCTTCCTTTCGTTGCAGCATAGCCGCATATTTCCACAGGCCGATGGCGTTCGTGAGAACAGGATCAGCCGGCGTGAATACTGCGGCCCCGTGAGCAGCGAGCGCAGCCCTCAGCAAGTCTCCCAGCAGAAGACTTCCCCCGCCGCCTGGAATGACCGCCGTGAACCGGCGTAAATTCGGCCACACGCGCTCGACGGCGCCCATGATCTCGCCCAGCCAGGATTGCAAGTGAATTGGAGCCGGCTTCAGCCGTCCAGAGCGGAGTTCAGCATCCCACTCCACCGGATCGCGCCCGGCAACACTCCCATCCATCAAATCAAGCAGCCGGCGGACCCCCAGCTTTCCCCCACCCACAAAACGCGGGGTTACTTTACCACCCTGCATGGCATACAGGTCCAGCGTATTCTGCCCAATATCCAGAACACCGATCTCCGCTTGCGTGTTGCCTTTGCGTACCTGCAAGTCATCGTTAATCAGCCAATCAGCATAAGCGCCCACTGGCTGAGGCAGTACTTTCACCCGCAGGATTGACAGCCGGTATTCACGCTTGCCAACCTCAAACAAGTGATCGCCCTTATAGGCTTTGAGTGCACTCATTACCGCAGCCGCCTGTGTCTCGTCTTGCAACAAGGGGACAGGCAGTCCAATAACCAAATGCCCGATTTCGTAGGCGCCTGGCTCAAGTGCTTCGGCCATGGCTGCATAGAACAGCGCCTGCCGTCCCGGCGACGTGAGCGCTGAGAAATCCAGATTGTTTTCTGGTGTGTTCCAATTCCACGCTCCTGGCCCGACGAACAGATCATGTCCACCAAAGCGCACTTCTGTAGCATGTTGCGCCAGGCGCATACCGATGCCGGCCATGCCAAAGGTTCGACTGCGCGCTACCGCGGACTGGATCAACACCGATTTCGACCCCTGGCCATCCGGATCGTTTAGGCAAATTTTGGTATTCCCGTAGCCGGGATCCAAAGCAACAACTTGTATCATCGTATACTCCTTCCGTTGAGTTTCTCAACAGGTCGGAGCGCCAGACCCCCAGATATGCCGTGCCGTTAAAATGGGTTGTATGTGCAATTCGTGTGCAATACACGTGAAAATCGGTGCACATACTGGATACAATGAACTCAAACCTGCCATATATACTGATTTCTTGTACTTTTTAGACGCAATCAACGCCCTATACAGTACCCCAGAAAACTCTTAATCAGCAGGTTCAGGGTTCGAGTCCCTGGTGGATCACAATTTCTCAGGGGATAACGCCACCCCATTCCAGAGTCCGCCAACCAGCGGGCTCTTTTCTTTGGCCTCACCCCGGCACCGCGAAACGCAGCGCCCCTGCGCGCATCTCGATCAGAAAATGGGTGCTTTCCACAATCTCGCCATCCAGCGACGCCGCAAAACCCTCCGGCCCATCCACTTCCACAACCGCGCCGCGGCGGTAAACAAGCATCGATTGGAACCTTGGATCGTCCAAATGCTCGCCGCGCGTGTATGGTCCCAGCAACTGCACAAATTTCAGGCGCGGCACCGGCTTCACCACGCAAATCTCGATCTGCCCGTCCTCCACCTCGCCGCGCGGCGCGCAGCGGAAAGCCCCGCCAACATACTGACCGTTGGCCACCGAGCACAACAGCATGTCCCCGTCATGGATCACTTCGCCGTCCACCTTCACCCTGCACTGGTTGCGCATGGCCTTCACCAGCGCCGTAGCTACGCCCGTGGTATAAGCATTTTTCCCGCCAATGACCGGCTTCGACTTGACCGCGATCATCGTCCGCGCCACGCAGGTGTCAAAACCGAAGTGGAAAATGTTCACGCACCAGCGCTCATTCACCTTCAAAATGTCGATCGGGCGCACCTTTGCAGCCAGCAGTGCGTCGATGCGCTGAAAATTCTCTTTGCCACCAAACACCTTCACAAAATCGTTTCCACTTCCGCAGGCAAACACGGTCATGGAAGCATTCGCATGGCCCACCACCCCCGCTGCCACCTCGTTGACTGTTCCGTCCCCTCCACAGGCCACGTAACAGGCTTCTTCGTCCGGGTTTGCCTCGCAGCGCGCACGGATATACTCCGTCGCATCCCGCGGCCCGCTGGTTTCATAAATCTCACACCCCTTGTGCCCGTTCAACGCCGCCCTCACGCTTTCCAGCCCGCTTCCATCGCCTGCACTCGGATTGACTACAAAGATATGCCGCATCATGATTTCCTCCTTGCGCGAAAAACCCGGCGAATTATTCACCCGAAACTCATTATATATGAAGTGTTCGGACAATTGTCTTACCCGGCAACCTCCAACAAGCCCGCCGGGCTGACAAACTCTAATCGTAACTGCTCAGAGGTCGAAGAAAGTTCCCAATTGGCCCTTTTCTGCCTCTGGCTGAGTAGTTACCTCTAATCCGGGATATACTTGAAAAAACAACACAAGGTACTCGATGACCACGATCTTCACCTCCCCCGCCTTCATCCAAATTTGCGCCATCACCGGCGCTCTGGCCGCCGTACTCGGCTCCCTCATCGCCGCCCTGCCCTACCGGGGCAAGCGCGGTGAGCCGTACTCACTGCTCAACCACTTTATCTCCGAACTGGGCGAGGTGGGCGTCTCGCGCCGGGCTTGGGCGTTCAACGGTGGCCTCATCCTCTGCGGCGCCGCCCTGCTCCCTTGCAGCATCGGCCTGGGCCTGCTCATCCCCGGCGCGTGGGCCAAGCTGGGCTTGGTCGCCGGAGCTGTCACTGCCATCGGCGTGGCTTTCGTCGGCGTCTACCCCATGAACAAACTCACCCCCCACGTCCGCGCCGCCATGACCTACTTCCGCGCCGGGCTGGTCATGGTCATCTTCTTCACCATCGCGATTTTTGCCCAACCCGCCGATAACACCGCTCTCCCCCGCCTGGTCGGACTGGTGGGCATCCCCGCCATCCTGGCCTACTCCTTCTTTCTCATCTATATGCGCGTGGCCTCCAGCTCCAGCCAAAACGCCCTATCCCCCCTCGAAAACGACCGCCCACACCTGTGGCTCATGCCCTTCTCCGAGTGGCTCATCTTCCTCACCACCGTGCCCTGGTTCTGCGCGGTGGCCCTGGCCCTATAACCTCCCGAATGTAACTCCTCATGCTGAGGTGAAAAAAGCCCTGAATTTGAGGTGTTTGGGGGTGCGAAGCCCCCAAACACCTCAAATTCAGGAACTTTTCCCAAACTCGGTGAGTAGATACCCCGATTACCCAAACAGGCGCGCGAAACCGTCGTACGCTCGCAAAGGGATCAGATCGAAAGTGATCAACCCTGCTTCCACCAGCGGCAGGCCCGCCAGCGCCGCTCTGGCCTCATCCAGCGAGGCGCACTCCATCACCAGTACCACCTCCGGAATATCTTCGCGAAAATACAACTCGCGCACCACTCCGCTCTGGTGCAGATCCCATGCGTGCCGGGCTTCCTCTTTCAACAAAGGCGGGTATTGCTCGGCGGTCACACCGGGTAACTCACGAGATAGCGCCAGAATTTTCATCTCAACTCCTCCTCTCTAACAGATCTGTGTTGGTACCTGCTCAGGCTGCGGGTGAAAAGTCCCGAATTTGAGGTGTGGGGGGCTTCGCCCTCACACACCTCAAATTCGGACTCCTTCTCCAGATAGCTGAGTAGTAACCTGTGTTGATTATATCGCTCACAGAACTGCAGGATGTTGATAAGTCCAGCTCCCACGAATTTGCCACGGAGAGTTTCAAAAGACTCGGATACCCTTGACAGGCACGAGAATCGTCGTATACTCCACATACCATCCACATGGATGGTATGTGGAGTATATATGGCAGATAGCGAAAAAATCACCATCAACATGAGCGCCGTGGATTTGGGCAAGGTGGACTTGCTGGTGCAGGAAGGCCTCTACAGCAACCGCACCGATTTCATCCGTACGGCCATTCGCGGCCAACTCGAAAAGCACACCCTCGAAGTCCAGCAGTCCGTCACGCGCTACTCCTTCGGCATCGGCGTGTTCGCCTACGACCGCCGCGGACTGGAAGAAATCCGCGCCACCGGAGAAAAGATCAACATCAACGCGCTGGGGCTGTTGGTGCTCGCCGACGATATCCCCGCCACGCTGGCGCGTGAAACCATCGCATCCATCCGCGTGCGCGGCATCTTCCAGGCTCGCCCCGAGATCAAAGAAGCCCTCGCCGACCGTATCAAATAATCATTGGAGCAAACATGACCGAAAACACAACCTCTCCTCAGCCCGCCCAGCACTGGGCCGCCAAGTTTTTCACCATCTGGACCGGGCAAGCCTTCTCGCTGCTCGGATCCTCCCTGGTGCAGTTCGCCCTGGTCTGGTGGCTCACCAGCACCACCGGCTCCGCCACCGTCCTGGCCACCTCCACCCTGGTGGCCCTGCTGCCCCAAATCCTCCTCAGCCCCTTCGCCGGCGCGCTGGTCGACCGCTGGGACCGCCGCTGGATCATGGTGCTGGCCGACACGGTCATTGCCCTGGCCACGCTCGGATTGGTCTATTTGTTTGCCACCGGGCAAGCCCAGGTCTGGCACGTCTTCGCCGCGCTGCTGGTGCGCTCGATGGGCGGCGCCTTCCACAGCCCGGCCATGTCCGCCTCTACCGCGCTCATGGTCCCCAGCCAACACCTCACCCGCGTAGCCGGGGCCAACCAGACCATGCAAGGCCTGCTCAGCATCTTCGCCCCGCCCCTGGGGGCACTGCTCATCAGTGTGCTGCCTATGCAAGGCGTCCTGGCCATTGATATCGGCACCGCCCTGCTGGCCGTTCTGCCGCTGCTGTTCATCACCATTCCCAAACCGCCACGCCAGGAGACCCCCGAAAAGTTCATCAAAACCTCCTACTGGCAAGACTTCCGCGCCGGGTTCCACTACCTTTCCCACGCGCCCGGGCTGCTCGGCATCACCCTGCTGGCCATGTCGCTCAACTTCCTCCTGGCCCCCGCCGGTTCCTTCATGCCCCTGGTGGTCACCAAGGTCTTTGAGAAGGGCGTGACGGAGCTGGCCTGGGTGGAGATGGGCTTCGGCGTGGGCACCATTGCCGCGGGCATCGCCCTGGGCGCCTGGGGCGGCTTCAAGCGCAAGATCGTCACCTCGCTCATCGGCGTGCTGGGCATCGGCCTCAGTGTGCTCATGGTCGGCATCGTCCCGGCGCGCCAATTCGGGCTGATCATTGCCGCCTATGTCCTGGTCGGCATCGCCTCGGTGTTTGCCAACGGCCCGCTCTCGGCCATCTTCCAAAGCGCCGTGGCCCCCGACATTCAGGGCCGTGTCCACTCGTTGATCGGCGCCGGAGCCACCGCAATGATGCCTCTCAGCCTGCTCATCGCCGGGCCGGTCTCCGACTGGCTGGGCGTGCGCGCCTGGTACATGTTCGGCGGGGTGGTGTGCATCCTCATCACCATCACCGCCTTCTCCATCCCCGCCATCATGAACGTGGAAAAGGACCCTCCGCCCGTTGTTATAGATGCAATCGCCGAGGCTGTGGCGGATTAAGAAGGTTGCGACTATGCAGCGGGTTGGTTGATAAAGATTCCACCCTCACCCTGGCCGGGCCAGGGTCACCCTAACCCTCTCCCTGCTAGGGAGAGGGAACAGAGGCCTACTTCAGCACATCCAACCCCGGCTGGCTGGGTTTGGAGCGGAAGAGCAGTTGCACGCTGAGCAGCACCGCCGTGTTCAGCACCAGCCCGTTGGGGGCCAAATTGAAGGTTGTCAACGCGACCACCACCGCCAGCATGCCGCCCAACACCAGGAAGAAACGCAGCGGCGACACCTGCTCGTCCTGAAACAGGCGCGGCATCATGATGGCCACCAGAGGCCGGTTTTTGGGGAAGACGAGCGACGAGACGATGAGCCCAAAGCGCACCGCAAACAGCCCGTGCAAGATCAAAAACACCAGCGTTGCCCCAATCAAGAATGCCGTCATCAACGAAGGGTCGGACGCGCCGAAGGACTCCAGCGTGTCGCGGTCCTGGTACACCTGCACGATGAGCAGCATCAGGTACCAAAAATACAGCAGCGCTTTGGAGATGGGGCCAAAGGGCTTTTGGCGCAGCACCAGCAGCAAAATGAGCGCGACCGGCAGGGCCGCCAGGCCGATGACCCAGGGCAAAGACAACCCCTGCCCCCAAACCAGCCCGAACAGGACGATCAATTGGGTGGCGATGATGGAGCGCTCGTTGACCTGCGGCAGCAGGCCTGTGCCCATCACCCCGGCGAAGAAGATGAACACACCCACCCCGGTGAAAACTACGAAGGGCAGCGTATCGCTCAAGTAGGTGCGGCCTTCGATGCCAAACAGGCGCAGCAGCAGCACAATCACCACCGCGATGACCCCGGCAAAAGAGGCGTAGGTCCAGTGCTGGGGCACAGGCGAGGCGATGATGCGCGGTTGGTTAGGCGAATCGGCCCAGCCGTGAGCGTTGCCCCACAGCCACAGCAGCTCCACCGTGATACCCAGGGTCATAAAGACAAAGGCCTCCAGGCTCATTGGCTCCCCTTGACGAACCGCGCAAACGGGTCATATTTTTCCTTGTCCTGGTAGCCGATATAGAGCATTTCAGGGTGCCAG
>JAEXTI010000521.1 GCA_023406965.1 Chloroflexota bacterium | reverse complement strand
CCATTGACCTTGCTCCAATCGTCCACCGCCCTGAAATTCGCGCGGATCATGTCTCCGGCTTTGTTCGACTCGGGCCATTTCTTTCCCAACCAGGCATCCGAGCCCTCCGCCCACTCCGCGCCTTGATGAGTGAACTCAAAAGGCAGGTAGTAGTGGAACGTGACGATGATATTGCGATCTTCCTCAGGCAGCCGCAGCGATGCCAGCGTGAACAGGCTGTTCCAATCCGTCGGTCCCAGCACCACTGTTCGCTGCGGGTTCGTCCCGCGGATCACCGCCAGCACCTCAGCCAGATAAGTGTTCCAATAAAAATTGAGCTGGCCGTTCGGCTCATTCAATGGTTCAAAGTACAATCCCTCCGGCTGGCCTTGATAGCGCTCCGCGATCTGCGCCCACAGCGCCAGGTAACGCTCTTTGTGTTTCTCTGGCTCCTTAAATATCTCCTCATAGTGGTGCATGTTGATAATCACCACCAGGTCACGCTCCAGCGCGTTTTCCACCACCCAATCCACCCGCTCAAAGAAGGCTTCGTCAATCGTGTAAGGCGCTTCGGCAAGCGCGTGATTAGACCAGCGAATGGGAACACGCACCGAATTAAATCCGGCATCTCGAATCAGGTCAAAGAAGCGCTCTTCCAGCACCACGCCCCACTCGCCTTCTTTAGGCGCTTCCAATGCATTTCCCAGGTTCACGCCGCGCCCAATCTTCCGAGCCTGTTCGAATGTGTACATATCAGCCTCCGACAAGGTACGCGGCACTGGCGTTGGTTTGGGCGTAAACGTTGGGAAAACTCGCGTCGTGGGTACGCTCAAGGGCGTACCGGTTGCGGTAGCAGCAACTTGCGCCGGAGTATTCGTCACCGTTGGACTGCCAACCGAACAGCCCACCAGCACAAAAACCGCCAGTACTGCCATAATGAATTTACTCATTTTCATGAGTAGACACCTCCGATCTTGGATCAGGGATGCTGGGGATGCCGCACATCTTTCACCCGGCCATCCGCCAGGTCAACCACCAGATGCGCATACTCCTCCACCATCGGGTCGTGTGTCGCCATCACAATGGTGATGCCCTCTTTCTCGACAATATAGCGGAATAGAGCCATAATCTGGCGCCCCGTGCCGCTGTCCAGTTCACCCGTCGGCTCGTCCGCCAGGATCAAGTCCGGGTGGGTTGAGAGCGCCCTGGCAATAGCCACGCGCTGCTGCTGCCCGCCCGAAAGCTCCCACGGGCGGTGATCCGCCCACGGCCCCAGTCCCACAATCTCTAGGGCCCGCAGCGCCATCTTGCGCCGGTCGGCGGTGATTCCAGCGATGCGCAGCATCAACTCAACATTTTCCACTGCCGAAAAAGTCGGCATAATCGCAAAAGATTGGAACACAAACCCAATTTGGTGCCGACGAATATCGGTCAGCTCTTCCTGAGCCATTTGCGAGAGTGGCTTCCCAAACAGATAGACCTCGCCTCGAGTAGGTTTATCCAACCCGCCGATGATATTCAGCAGCGTCGTCTTTCCCGACCCCGACCGTCCTTTCAATGCCGCCAGCACGCCCTTAGGAATTTCGATAGACAGGTCGCTCAGCGCCGACACTTCGTTCGTTCCAACCTGGTAAATTCGGGACACATTGTCCACGCGCACTGCGTTTGCCTCTGCCGTCACAGCATTCGCCTCATTCTCAGGAGTTCGGGCGGTGGCTTCTTCTGGTAAATTCTGGTTTGCCATCATGGTTTCCTACTTTCCTCGAGATCCCTTCAGCCGCTTCACGCTGCCGGCCTTATCCTGCGGGCCTGTCTCTTGAGAAAATAGCAAGCCTATCTGCTCCTCAATCGACAGATGCTTCGGCTTATCCTCTCCCTGGCCTTCCACCGGCCGGATGATGATCGAATTCTCGCCGAGTTCAAGTTGTGCCCGCTTGCCAATTCCCAACTGCTCACGCAACTCCTTGGGAATCTGCAACCGTCCGGCCGAATCCAACACCACAAACTCCTGGAAGCTCACCTGTTCTTTCAACTTCTCAGCCAGTCCTTCGCCCGTGGCCTGCCCGGCTTCTTCTCCGTCGGAGTGCGCCATTACCTGCTCCAACTGGCTCACCTGTCGGATCGTCTCCGTGCTAATCTTCCCGTCGCGGATCGCAACCACGCGGTCCACCTGCTCGGCGATACGCGGGTCATGGGTGACGATGATCACCGTCAAATCCATATCCTCGCGCAGTTTGCGGAAGGTATCCATAATCGACTGCGCAGTCACCGAATCCACCTCGCCGGTGGGCTCGTCCCCCAACAGCAGCACCGGCTTGTTGGCCAGCGCCACCGCAATAGCCACGCGCTGCTGCTGTCCGCCCGAAAGCTGAGACAGCTTGTGCTCGCGGCGGTCATATAATCCTACTTCATTCAACAACCACTCCGACCACTCTCGCCGCGCTCGCCGGTCGGTCACCCAGGCCATCGTCATCGGCAGTTCAACGTTCTCCTGCGCGGTCAGATAAGGGATCAAGTTGCGCGAGGTTTGCTGCCACACAAATCCAACCTTAGAGCGCTGGTATTGGTTCATAGCCTGGTCGGAAAGACTCAATAGATCGATTCCATCCACCTGCACGCGTCCAGCCGAGGGGCGGTCCAACCCGCCCAGCGTGTTCATCAAGGTCGATTTTCCCGACCCCGAAGTGCCCACAATCCCCAGCATCTCCCCGCGCTCCACAATCAGGTCCAGGCCTTGCAAGGCCACCACCTCAAGATCGACAACCTTATAGATCTTGACCAGGTTTTCGCAGATGATGATGGGCTTTTTCTCGTTTTGCATATTCATTGCTCACCTCACCTTTAAGCCGCTTCGCCCATCTTCACAGCCTGGAAGACCTTCATCTGAGCCAGGTAATAGATCGTCCCGATCATGGTCATGAACAACACCAATCCAAACGCCAGGCTCAACCAGGCTGATTCGGCCCAGCCAATCAACACCTCAAACGGTGGAATGGGCGTGCCGGTTTCCGTGCTGATCTGCAAGAAAGGCACAAACAATTTGCTGGTCACCAAACCAATGACCGCCCCCAGGCCAATAGCCAGCCCCATCAAGATGAACTGTTCCAACGCCAGGTAGCCAATCAACTGCTTGACTGACAGACCAATCGCCTGCAAAATGCCCAACTGGATGAATCTGCGCCGCAGCGAAGCATACGAATACAGCACAAAGCCAATGCCGGGCATCAACCCGGTCGCCAGGAAGCCCACGTTCAAGACTCCGAACAGCCCCACGCGCTCAGGCTGATCCATCATCTCGCGCACTTCTCGCAGAGCATCTCCGCGCACTTCAACCACCGCACCCGGGCTGCCGATCAACTGCTTGATCTGCTCCAGCAGCAACGGCACATCGGTGTCCTCGCGGACATTGAGCCACAAATCGTAACCAATCGCCGTATCGGGATTATCAAACAACGCTGCCAGGTTGATAATCAAGGTCGTGCGCCCGTCCGGGTAAATCGTCGGGAAATAATCGTACATACCCACAATCACCAGCTCGCGCTCAACCGACTGGTCCAGAATAAGCGCGGCAATGTTCAACCGATCGCCCACCTGCAAACCGTATTCCTCTGCCAAATTCCGCGGGACCAGCACCCCCATCGGTTCCATTCCTAACAAATTCATCAAACTGCCCAAGGATTGGCCCGTGAAGTCCTCCCGGTAGAACGCGGCATTGGGAAACTCCAGGCGATCGATACCCAACAAGATAGCCCGCTGCTCCCCTGCGCCATACGAGAAGTTGGTTTCATATCTGCCCACCCGGGCTACCCCCTCGATGCTAGGTAGCTTCATGTGCTCTTCAATCGTCAGGTACCCTTCTACGTTCAAGTCCGCTTCCGAAATGGTCGGTCTTGCCGAAGGATCACCTGGAGGGCCGGACAAATTCGTTGTCCCCCCTTCCACCACATATTCATGCACTACAAGGTCCGCCCCGGAACGGTAATAAATCGAGTCATGCAGCCATTTATCCAGCGTCTTTGCCGTCGAAGCCGAGAAAATCGAGATACTCAACGACATCATAATCAACAACAGCGCGCTGGAATGGTCTTGCGGCCGGCGGGCAATTTGCTGCACCGAGAGATAAGCCCACACCCCCGGGATATGATCAGCCAGGCGCGTGAGCAGCTTCAACACCCACGGGAGCACCCGCAGAGAGATCATGCAAACCGCCATCGCAAACAGTGCCGGAGCGACAAACAACAGCGGATCTCGGTACTGTTCTACCCCTTCGATCTGTAACCGCGGCATGAAGCGAGAAGGTTTCGCCAATCCGCTCATCGTCACATAGGAATAGATCCCCGGCAGCAGCAGGATGAAATCCAGGTAAAAGCGCTGCCAGAAAGGCTTGCTGGTCGCGCGCGATTGTTCTTGCTTCACCCGAATGATCGAAGTTCGTGAAATGCCCATCGTTGGAAAAAGCCGCGCCAGAATGATGGCGACCGCCGCCAGCAAGAACCAGGTCAGATTGATCCCTTGCAGGGTCAAGGCCAGGCCCTCGCGATTGGTGAACTTCAAGAACGACAGAGTCCGCCCCATGAGCGAAGCCGCTCCCAACCCCACAAAAACCGATGGGATGACCGCCGCCAGAATCAACAGTACGCTTTCCAGAATGTTCAACGTGACAATCTGGCCCCAACTGGTACCGCGCCCGCGCATCGTTGCTGTTTCCTGTTGGTATTGTTGTACCGCGATGGTCGCCGTCAAGCCGATGAACAATAACGCCAAAATCACCATCGGCCCGCCCACCGCATAAAACAGCGTGGTCAGCGAATCTGCCCGCTTTTGGTAAGCCTGCAACTGCTCAATCGGCGTGTAGTCGGTGATGATACCGGGTAGGATCCTGTTCAGCTCGAGATCCATCCGAACTAAACCCTTGGCATAATCATTCGCGCCCGCATATTTTAGATCCTCATCATCCGTCATCACGTACCATGAGGCATAGAAAATCGGCCGGTTGATTGCGCTGGATAACCGCGCCTCAAATATCTCCGGCGGAACCCACAGCATATTCGAATAACTGACCGATGGAAGCGCAAACCAAATGGTATCCGTTTCGTTGATCGGCTCCCATATCCCCGCAATAACAATTTCCAGGTCGTTGTACTTGAACCGGTCACCCACATTGAGGAATGCTTCATCTGCTGCCGAAGCCATCACCGCGACCTGCACAGGCCCGGTCAGAGAAGCCTCCAGGTCGGGCCACTGCCCCTCAATCAACACACTGTTTTCAGGGACCGTGTTGATCCCCACAAAACCCATTTGTAACCAGGTCTCTTTCGGCACTTGCCCGGTCTGCATCGTGACCGGTTTCCAGCCCAACGCGCTGGATTGAAGTTCGGTCACAACCCGATCAACGTTCACCCCCACCAATTCAGGGAATGCCGTTTCAATATAATCTTCGACCTTGGTAGCATCGGCAAGGGTGAGCTCCGGAGCAGAGCCCTGGCTCATGTAATACATGTGCAGGCTAAACAACCTGCGGTGAGAACTATACGCCCGTTCCTCCAACTGTGCTTGCAACACCTTGCCAGAGACTGCATGGGAAAATACCGGGACGCACACCACCATTCCTAAAACCGCTACAATACCCACCACCGCGCTGATCGCCAGCCCCACATTGTGGCGCAGGCGCTTGAATACCACCATGAATAGAGATGTCGAACTCGATAGCCAATCCCATAATCTTGCCGACAGCACACCTATCAAACCCGGCAGCGCAAAGACCACCAGCCCCAAGCACCCGATCGCCTTGCGGGGAAGGTTCTTAATGGACTGGAGCAAATTTGTCGATGTTTTTTGCATTGTTCAGGCTCCAATCAAGGCCCGACAACCTGGTCGCCCTCTTGCAAATCCGCCACAACTTCCCATTTTTCCAGGGATTTCAATCCCACTTCGCTAATTTCCACCCGGCGCCGGGTGTCACCATCTTGAACGATGACAAACTGCAGCCCCTTGTATTCGCGAATCGCCGCCGGGGGCAGCAAAAGAACATTATCTTTTCTACCCAAAACGATTTCCAACTGTACCGATCGCCCAACCCGAACTTCTTCCTTTGGAAGCTCTTCCGGTACGCTGAAATAGAAGTAACTGGTTGCGGACATGCCACTCGTGCTCCGCTCCGTTGAAGCCGTGACAGCCAGGAAATTGGGCAGATACGTAACCGGGTAGGAATCTTTCGCATCTCTGGTCAGGTAGAAATTCACCTCGGTGTCTTCGTTCAGAATTTCAGCCAGGTCGTAATCATAGGGACCGCGAACAACCAACTCGGTTGGATCGCCAACCACAATCGCCACCTCAAAGGCATTCATTTGCTGGGCAGCCCGTAAAGACATTCGCAGGACGATTCCATCATAAGGCGCTACAATTTGCCGCTCAGAAAGCAAGCGCTCCAGTCGCTCTACCGAAAGCTCGCTGCGCTTCACCGCTTGTTCCATGTAAGAATCTTCGCCTTCGGTCTTTAACTTCAACGTTTCCTCGGCCAGAAGCAAATTCTGCTCGGCAATTTGCAAGTTCAACTCGGCTCGCACGCGCCCCGAGCCGGTGGACTGTTCAACATCCATCTTTGCCATTTCCATGCGCGCCCGCAGGATCACCACGTTGGCTTCTGCCTGTTTGAGGTCAAACTCTCGCTGTGCTTGAGAATTGGCAAGGTTCGCCTGGGCAACCTCCAGATCAATCTGCGCTTGTTGAAGCTGGCTCACCAGATCTTCCACTTGCAGTTCCGCCAGGATATCTCCTTGCTTCACCTGATCGCCCTGTTTCACGGCAATCCGGGTGACAAACCCCGACGACCGGAAGAATAATTCGTCTTGTTTGGAGGGGACAATCTCGCCCATCAGGTCATCGAGGGATACGATCGACCCGCGCTCAACAGTGAAGAGCGACTTCTCATAACTAACAATCTCTGGCACGGGCGTAGGTGTTGCCTTCCCGCCTCCCCCACTGCCACAGGCTGAGAGCGTTAACATAACTACTACGGACAAAATTAATACAGGGAGTCTGATCTTCAACTTGGCCTCTCCTTACAATAAGGATTCCTCTGAAAATTCCAACCGGGAAACCGGCTTGTATTCCAAATTCGCAAGTCCCCAGGGGTTGAGAAGTGCACCAAGATCACAGTGATTGCGTGTGATTCGCACCCGCAATCGGGCTTCTATGATCTCAGCCTGAGTTATTTGAATTCTTTGTTATGAGAGAAGATTGTACATCAAGATACTGAAACCTATACAGCCTAAACCGATCAACCATAATTGAGTGGAAATATTATACCGCTTATCCGTTCCCGAAAGCATACTTGGGGTCCGCCGGAGAATATTTCCTGGCTCACCTCGCTCGGGCATCATCTGCGTCCGCTCGTCTCGCCGGACAAACGACATGACCATCAACGCCAACCCGCCCGCCAAAATCACAACAACTCCCACCCAAAACAGGCGGTCGCTGTAAGCCAACGCACTCCACTGCCCGATAAACCAAAACGATGCCGCCGTCAATGCAACCAGTGCCAGGTCAAAAACCAGCACCTTGAAAAAGAAATATTTTGCAAAACGGATGTACCAGGGGGTGGGTTTGTCTTGATCCTGCATTCAAACTCCAAGGAGGGGAAGATATTTCCCTATTTTACCAGCTTGGTAGGAATGAAAGCCTTTTTCAAGCCGATATTCCGATCATTTCGTTGCCGGTAACAATCCGTCTGCGCGCCTTCAAACTTCAAAGGCTGATGCCGGCCTGATTCAACGC
>JAEXTI010000431.1 GCA_023406965.1 Chloroflexota bacterium | reverse complement strand
GCGTGCTCGTGCCCACCTTCACCACCAATCGTTTTTGAGCCGCCATCGTCTACCGCCTGGCTCGCTTTAAAATCACATCCAGCAACGCCTGCGCCGCCACTTCCGGCCCCGAATGCTCCATCCCGCTCACCCCAAGCTGCGTGCGCAGCTCGCCTACAAGGATGCCCTGGTCAAAGAACGCCTGGAAGAAACGCTTGGCAGCAGCTTCTTGCTCCGGCACATACTCCGGCGGGCCGAAGATGTTGGCAAAGTATGAATTCACCAGTCCGGTCGTGGTCGTGGTGCCCTTGCTCATCACTGCGCCCGCCCGGAAGACATCCAGCGCCTCTTCGGCAGAAGTGAACGCGCGGATCACCGGGTGGCCTTCATCCACCACATCGTAATTGTTGGCGTATAAAACAAAATCCACCGGGTAGCCGCGCACCACTTCGGCGTACTTGGTCACCGGCAGCACCACGCGCGCGTTGACCTGGTCGGGGTTCATGATGATCGTACGGTCGATCTGCCCAAAGGCGTAGCCCGATTGCAGATCGTCCAGGCGCACAAAAGCCCCCATCTCGGTGCCGTAACCCATCACCCGGCCCTGCTCATCGATATCCAGCGAGCCCATATCGTCGGCAATGATCACCAAATCCTCCACCTCGTCGCGGATCATCTGCCGCATGGCTTCCAGTGTTTCCGATTTGCCCGCGCCGCTGTCGCCCATCACCAGGAAAGTCGCCGCGCCTTTATCCCGCAGCACCAGGTGGAACATCGCGCCATGATAAGGGAAGCGGCCCCGCTTGAGCATAATGATGTTGTGGAGGGTCAAAATCATCTTCTTCAGGTACCCAAAATAGGCATACTCATCCCGGCAAGGGATAGTCGCTACCATCAATTCGTTTTCGGTATCGTCGAAGAAAATCGTCTCGTTGACGCCCTTCTCGTGCGGCCCAGCCGGGGGCACGCCGAACATATATACCGCATCCGGTTTCCGATCCAGTTCTGAGCCATTGGCCAGCTCAAACAAGTTTGACAGCGAGAACCCCAACTCAAAAAGTTGCACCGAGAAGTACACCAGAATCAACAACTCGCCTACCTTGGCCGGGTAGCACATCCACTCTTTCGGGTCGATCTGCACATCTTCCAGCGGGTTGTAATCCACCTTTTTGAACACGCCGCTGCGTTTGTTCATGGGGGTTTCAAAAATCATCGGCGGGTAGATCAATACCTGGGTGGTGACCGAAATGTTATTCAACTTACGATACACCGTGTTGGGATATGGAATCGGCAGCGGGCGGGCAATGGCGGCAATCTCCGCTCCCGCGCTCACCTGGCGGTAAATGTTCGGGTGCGCCCCGGTAATGTTCTCCTGCAAGTCGCGGTAGGTGCTGCGCACCACGTGCATCAAAGTTTCCACCGTGTCATTGAAGGTCCGGTAAGGGCGCTGGTCAAAGCGGTCGCCAATCGATTCACACACCACCAGCCGGTGCAGCGAACGCCAATAGTTGTAAAACTGCTCCACAAAATCATTCAGCAACGCCTTGTCCTCAAAGAACACCGCGCTCTCTGTCGACACCTTGCGCACCACGTCTGCCGGCAGCTTCACCAGCAGCTTCAGCATGTCAATCATCAAGTCGATGTCCGCTTCGGTGACGTGCTTGTCCGGGCCAAACACCCGCAGCAGTTTTGAGTTCGATTTTGTTAATGACTCGATGTAGCGTTTGAACACATCCCGGAATATGCGCGTCGAAAGCAGTTCTTCGGGCGTGTCGCATATGGTGTTGCGGATGCGCAAAATCACTTTTCCATCAAATAGTTTATACGTAGGCATAGCTTCTTCCTCCAAGAATAAGAAACGGCTGGCCTTTGGGACCCAAGGCCCCATGCTGCCAGCCGGGACCAATCAAACAACAAATTATTTCGCCGGAGTCAAATGATCCGCTGTCATCGCTTCCAGCATACCGGTAGTTAGTGACTTGGGTCGCTCAATCGGCTTTCCCAAAGCCCGAGACCAAACCGCGTGGGCCGTGAAGCCCAAAATGCGGCTGATGCCAAACAACACGGTGTAGAAATCGAACTGCCTCACGCCGTAATGGTGTTGCAGCGCGCCGTTGATCGCGTCTACATTCGGCCAGGGGTTTTTCACCTTACCGGTCTTCATGAGAATGCCCGGTAGCACCTCATACACGCGCTGCACCAATTGGAACACCGGATCCTCGGGTAAGTGTCGCTCTCCAAACTCCATCTGCACCGTGAAGCGCGGATCGGTCGTGCGCAGCACCGCGTGACCGTACCCCGGGATGACCTTGCCCGAATCTAATTCGTTGCGCAGGTATTCGCGCAAATCGTCGGGGTCGGGAATTCCCTCAAAGTAATTCAACACGCCCAGCAGCCAGCGCAAGCATTCCTGGTTGGCCAGTCCGTGCAACGGTCCCGCCAGGCCGTTCAACCCGGAGGAGGAGGCGTAATAGATATCCGATAAAGCTGAGGCCACCAGGTGCGATGCATGCGCGCTGACGTTTCCGCCCTCGTGATCTGAATGGATCACAAAAAACAGGCGGCACAGATCGCGGTACTCGGGGTTCTCACCCTTGCCGATCATATTGGCGAAATTGGCCGACCAGTCATAATCGGGCTCCGAGTCGATCATCTTGCCATCGCGATATTTGCGGTTATAGATGAAAGCAGCGATATGCGGCACCTTGGCCGTAAGTTGGATGCTATCTTCCAGGTAATGCTTCCAATAATCGGCTTTCAAAATACCCTCAGAATACTCGCGGGCAAATTTGGAGGTGGATTGCAGCGCCAGGACGGCACCCGAGAACATTGCCATCGGGTGCGTATCCATCGGGTAAGCCCGAATGACATCGTACACATAATCGGGCACCTTGCTGCACTGCCGCCATTCTTCTTCCACCTGGTAGGCTTCCTCGTCGGTCGGCAGCGCGTTGGCCATTAACAGGTAAAACAATCCGCCCGCGATGGGAAACTCGGTATTCCGTCGCCGGGGCAAGATGTCGATCAACTCCGGGATCGTATACCCGCGCAGGCGAATCCCCTCTTGGGGATCCACATACGAGATGTCGCTCACCTGAATCGGCACGCCGCGAATGCCGCCGTAAATCTGGTCGACGGTCACGTCGGCAATCTTAAAGCTGCCGTGATCTTTCTTCAGTCGCGCCACCCGCTCGCGCCACTCTGGAAGCTGTGATTCGATTCGGTCCCGAATATGCATATCAGTCTCCTTCCCCGCCCCTGTAACCCATCCCGGCAGATATCACCCGCGCCACCCGCTTCACCTTCTCGACATACTCCGGAAGCACATCCCCATGAAAACGTTGTGTGGGGCCGGAAATGGTCAGCGCCGCTTGCACTTCCCCATTACGATCAAAGATCGGCGCCGCCACGCCCGAAGCGTCCAGAATCCACTCCCCATAGCTGACCGCGTAGCCTTGTCGCCGGATTTTTTCCAACTCGGCTCGCAGTAGAGCCGGGTCGACGATGGTGCATTCCGTGAGCGCTTCAAGCGGCCCATTCGTCAGAATCGCCTCGCGCGCCGCCTCGGGCAAATAAGCCAGCATCACCTTACCCGCCGACCCGGCATGCAAGGGCAGCCGTCGCCCCACCCGCGGCGCCACAAAACGGATGTTCTGCGTGCTTTCCAACCGCTCAATACACACCCGGTCGCCGCCGTCCAAAACGTATAAACTGATTGTCTCGTGGGTAGCCTGGTGCAGTTCGTCCAGGTAAGGGTGGGCCACAATGCGAATATCACAGGTGCTCAGGTATGTCCCCGCCCAGGTCAGCACCCTGGGTCCAACGGAATAGGTCCGCGTCATAGGATTTTGACTCAGAACCCCCAGGTCTTTCATTGCCAACATCAGCCGCCCCGTCACGCTGCTCGGCAGTTCCACCAGCCGCGCCACCTCGCGCACACCCAGCTCAGGACGCTCCTGCGAAAAACATTCCAGGATTCGCACCACGCGATTTAAGGATTGGGCTTTTTCTTTTGATTCTGGCATTGGATATGTCCCGGTAGATGGGACGGCGTCCCGTTAAAACATAGTCAAATTATAGGGTCATAAATACCAAAATGCAAGCACCCATTTGGGTAATACCGGCCCTCCCAGCGAACTGTTCACAGAGTGTCCAAAGCTCACCCAACCGGCATGCCGTTCTTACCCGTCAGGGGCGGTTAACGATCTAAAATCTGGGAGAAAAACTGCCGGGTGCGCTCGTGGCGCGGGTGATCGAATATTACCTCCGGAGCGCCGTGTTCCAAAATGCGTCCTTCGTCCATGAAGATCACCTCATCGGCGGCCGCCCGGGCAAAACCCATCTCGTGAGTCACCACCACCATGGTGATGCCCTCACTGGCCAGCTTCAGCATCACGTCCAGCACTTCCTTGATCATCTCCGGGTCCAACGCGCTGGTAGGCTCGTCAAACAGCATAATCTTGGGGTTCATCGCCAGCGCCCGGGCGATAGCCACACGTTGCTGCTGTCCGCCCGAAAGCTGCCCCGGAAACATCTTCGCCTTTTCCAAGATCCCTACCCTGTCCAATTGTTGCAAGGCGATTTTCTCGGCTTCCGCGCTGCCCCGCTTGCGCACAATACGCTGCGCCAGGGTAATGTTTTCCAGCACGGTCAAGTGTGGGTACAGGTTGAAGTGCTGGAAGACCATGCCGATCTCAGCCCGGATGGCGTTGATCAACTTGTCGTCCCGCGTCAGGCGCTGCCCGTCGATCCATACCTCTCCGGCAGTCTCCACCTCCATGTGGTTCATGCAGCGCAGCAGCGTAGACTTGCCCGACCCGCTCGGCCCAATGATCACCACCACCTTGCCGCGCCGGATGGTCAGGTTGACATTATCCAGCGCGCAGACTTCTCCAAAATACTTGCTCACGTCGCGGACAACGATGATGTCATCGGAATCCGGTTTCATTGGTGATACCTTTTTTCCAATGCTTTCACCAGCAGCGACAACAAAACCGTCATGGTCAGGTACATGGCCGCCAGGGTAGTATAGGCTTCAGAGAAGCGGAAGGTCTGCCCCGCATACAGGCGCGCCACCTGGGTGATATCCCGCACCGCCAGCACCGAAACCAGCGAAGAATCCTTGAGCATGGAGATGAAGTCATTGCCCAGCGCCGGCAGCACATTGCGCACCGCCTGGGGCAGGATGATGTAACGCATGGCCTGCCAGTAGCTCATGCCCTGCGAACGGGCGGCTTCCATCTGCCCTTTGCCAATCGATTGAATCCCTGCCCGGAACACTTCAGCGGTAAATGCGCCGTAGGTGAAAGACAGCGCCACAATGGCGCGCAGGTTCATCGGAATTTCGTTAGTCTCCAGAGTGCCAATACCTGTCGATTGAATCAATCTGACCAAGGCTGGAACGCCTACCAGGGCGATGACAAAGATCAACACCAGCATGGGGATGCCGCGCACAATCTCCACGTACAGCGTAGCAACGTTGCGCACCACCACGCTGCGCGAGATGCGCCCCAGCCCTGCCAGCAGCCCCAGCACCAGCGCGAATGCAAAAGCTGCCAGCGTGGTCAGTACGGTCACACTCAGGCCAGCCACAATGAACTGAAAGGCCTGGTTGAAACTGGGTTGGGTGAACACCATTGTGCCGGCCAGCACGGCCAGCGCCAAAATAGCCAGGAACCACCAGGGGAAGTTTTCTAATTTCTCCCGCAGCAGTTCACGGCGCACGCTCAAATTAGGAACCGTGGAACGGGCAATCGTCTCTTTAACGGTCATGTTACCTCCAAAAATGCCTCGCTTGGGGGCTTTCTAATCCCAAAACGGCGGTTTCTCTGCGCCGCAGATTGACTGCGGCGCAGAGAAGGGATCAACCTCACATCGACCGCAGGACGGTCATTACTCGATATCGTCGTAGGTGATTCTGAAGTCCGGCCCAAAATACTTCTCGTTCAGTTTGGCCAGCGTGCCGTCTTCCCTCATCGCATCCAAGGCGCGGTCTACCGGCCCGATCAATTCACTGGCCGTTGGGAACACAAAACCCAACTCGTCACTGGAGATCGATGCTCCAATCAATTCCAGCTTGTCGGCGTTCTCGCCCATGTAGCCCATGCCCACCACCTCATCGATGATGACCGCGTCCACGTCGCCCGAAATCAGGGCTTGCACGGCAAAGGGGAACTGCTCGAAAGCCTTAATCCGGTCTTCGGACAGGTAGCCCGTGGCCGTTTCGTAATTGGTCGTGTTTGCCTGCGTGCCCATCACCAGGGCCTCGTCGGCGGCAAAGGCCTCGATGCTGTCAAAGCGAGTCTCACCCAGGCGCACCAGCAAGCGCTGGTTAATCTGGATGTAGCCCTGCGAGAAATCCACGATCTCTTTCCGCTCGTCGGTAATGGTGATGCCATCGCCCGCCACGTCAAACTGCCCGTCGGCCACTGCTTGAATCATCCCCTCCCAGGCGGCTTCCTGGAAGACGGGGGTGCAGTGCAGGCGCGTGCAAATCTCTCTCCAGGCGTCGTAGTCCCAACCGCCGGGCTGTCCGCTCTTGACCTCGATATAGTTGAAGGGCAGGTAAGCGTTTTCTACCGCAATGGTCACTTCGCGGCATTCCAGGTCCACAATCGCCGTTTCCGCGCTGCCCAGGCAGCCATCGGCCTCATTGCCGGCGGACTTGGGCGCGCAGGCCGAAAGGGCCAGCGCAAAGGTTAACAAAACAGCTAAAAAGGCAATTTTCTTCATGATCTTCTCCAAAATAGAATCAGGCGTTGACGAAACAAAAGTATCAAGGGCATCCGCCCTTCGCGAT
>JAEXTI010000429.1 GCA_023406965.1 Chloroflexota bacterium | reverse complement strand
CGCTGACTCGGGCAGTGGGTTTGGCCAGCGACCCCACCCAGCACCCGCGCACCAAACGTGCGGTTCTGTACATCACCCCGCCGATGACAGGCAGCGAAACCGGCCTGGCCGAACTGGCCGGGCGGGCCGATCAAATGGACGTGCGCATTTTTGTGTGGGTGGTTACCGCCGATGACCGCCCCGCCCCGGATGTGGCCCTGCTGCAAGCGCTGGTGGACCGCACCGGTGGGCGCCTGGCGCTGGTCAGCGGGCCTGAGACTTTCCCCAATTTGGAAGAATGGCTGGCTCCCTTGCGGAGGCAGTACCGGGTGAGTTATGTGTCTGGGCTGCGCGCCGGTGGGCAACACGCGCTGGAGGTCCTGCTGCAGCAGGAGGGTGCGACCGTTGCGCAAGCCGAGCCGTTGACTTTTACATTAGACATAGCCGCGCCAAACCCCATCTTTATCTCGCCACCCGCCGAAGTGAATCGCGCCTGGACGGAAAGAACCCGCGAGCAGCCCTCAACCCTGCAGCCCGAGAGCCTTGACTTGCAAATTGTGGTCGAGTTCTCCGACGGCATTCAACGTTCGTTGCAATCTACGCGCCTCTTTCTGGATGGTGAACTGGTTGCAGAGAATACCGCTGAACCGTTTGATCGCTTCGCCCTGGATCTAGCTGGCTTCACCGAAAGTGGCCCGCACACCTTGCGGGTGGAAGCCACCGACGAATTGCAGTTGAGCGGGTCGAGCATTGAGCTGCCCCTGGTAGTGTTGGTGGAACCCAAGCCGGGCACCGCCGTGCTGGGGGGCATCTCTACCACCGGATTGATCGCCATTGGCGCTGTGCTGGTGGCGGGGTTGGTTCTGGCAGGTGTGCTGGTTGGCGAAAGCCGCTTTCGCAAACGGGGCGGGCTGGGGTTCAGGCGTCGCCGTGACCCGCTGACCGAACCCGTGGCGATTGAGCAGGGAGAGCCGCGTCGCCGGTCTGCCTCGCGAGAAACTGTCTCCAGGCCGCGCCCGCGTGATTCAGGAAGCGCGCCGGCTCGCCTGGTGCGCCTGAATGAGAGTGAGCAGCCCATTGCGGGCGAAATGATCCCGCTGAGCCAGCCCGAACTGACCCTGGGCAGCGACTCGGTTCAAGTTATGCAGATGATTCGCGATGCAACGGTCGATAAGCTCCATGCGCGCATCCTGTGCGGCGATGAGGGCGGCTTCCGGTTGTTGGATCAAGGCTCGGTGGCGGGCACCTGGGTGAATTATGCCCCGGTATCCGGAGCGGGAGCCTTGCTGAAACACGGCGACCTGGTGCATATCGGCCGCGCGCTGTACCGTTTTGAATTGGCCAACCCGCCTGCCCGGCGGGAACTTGTGGCGACCTTACTGGAAGAACAGTAGCCTATGATTCGACAAGAGCAATCACCCATTCCCATCGCAGCCGGGACGCATCCTGGTATGAAAGGGAAAAATAATGAAGACCGTTATGGTGTTTCGGCCTTCATTTTGAGCAATCTGGACCGTCGTCCGGTGGTGTTGGCTGTGCTGTCTGATGGCATTGGCGGTCACCGTGCCGGAGAAGTGGCTTCGGAGATCGCTGTCAACCAGATCAGCGCGGTGGTGGCTGCCAGTGATGCTTCTCGACCTGTGGAGACGCTGGTCGCCGCTGTCCAGCAGGCCAGTGTGGCCATTCAGAGCCAGGCAGCCCAGAACAACGAGCAGACCGGCATGGGCGCGACCTGTGCGTGCGCCTGGGTGATCGACGACCGGCTTTATACCGCTACGGTGGGTGATTCCCGCATTTACCTGCTCCGCGCTGGGCGCATCCAGCGCCTGAGTATTGACCATACCTGGCTGCAGGAAGCTGTCGATCAGGGCTTGCTCACCGTGGAGCAGACCTTGGGGCACCCGAACGCGCACGTGATTCGCCGCTACCTGGGATCGGCTGTGCCGCCGGAAGTGGATGTGCGCTTGCGCCTGGATGATGATGAGGACGATGAGCGTGCTGAGGCAAATCAGGGCGCGCAGTTGTTGCCCGGCGACCGTTTGGTGCTGAGCAGTGACGGCTTGACCGACCTGGTGCAGGACGAGGAAATCCTCAAAGCCTACACCGAACAGCCGCCCGAGGTGGCAACCCAAACATTAATCGATCTGGCCAATGCCCGTGGAGGGCATGATAATATCACGATTGTCACGCTGCAGATTCCGCCCCACAAAATCCAGGAAAGCTGGTTGAGCCGGAACCGGCGCAAGCTGGCTTTTGGCTGCGTGGCGGCGCTGCTGGCACTGGCTGCCCTGGCTGGGCTGATCTTTGGGGGCATTTGGCTGGCAGGCCGTGGCGGCGAGCAAAAAGTGACTCCGACCATCACGCTCAATGCGCCGCTGTTGCAAAGCACGGCGACGCTGGAAGAAGCCACTGCCGCGCCTCAAGCCAGCGCTACACCTGAAGTGATTATTCCCCAGGCCAGTGCCACGGCGCAGCCGGTGCTGCCGGGCGACAGTGGCCCCACGCTGACTCCCTGGCCCACCTATACGCTTCAGCCTTAGGAGTAACTAAAAATTGTAACTACCTTGATAATGTCACTTTAGAACATCATGACCTTCGAGCTCAGGTGCTGCCCCCACCCTGCCCTCCCCCGGCTGCCAAGACCCTCGTTCATTCAGGCGTATTGCCGGGGGAGGGAAAGAATTCTGCAAAAGTGAGAGGCTGAAAGCCCCTCACTTTTGCGAAATCTTCTCCCCTCGCCGTTTCGGCGCTCTGGCGAGAGCCCCGCACATGGGTTGAATTTTTCGAGTAGTTTTGCCAGCGGGTCGCGTAGCAGGCGGGGGGTGGGGTTCACAAGCTCGAAGTTTTAAAGTGACTTTGTCAAACTACTCGGGCCCAAAAAGGGCTGAGCAATAACTAAACATATATGCAGGGGCAACGCACCCGTCTATATATTTCATCAGACACTTTCCTCAATCTCATCGACGCGATTCGTAGATCGCCAGCACCTTGTCGGCGTAGTAATAGCCAACGTTGGCGGGGCCGTATGCCATCAACCCGTCGCGGACACTGCCGCGCCTGGAGATGAGCCCGGCCAGCATTTGCGTGCCAAAGCGGATGTTGAATTCGGGGTCATACAACTCGTTTGAACTGGGCCGCGAGGCAAAACAAGGCCCGTTGATGCACATAAAGCCTGCCGCCAACCCGTCGCGGGGCATGACCTGCATCAGGCCCACTGCGCCGCTTTTGGAGTAAGCCTGGGCGTTGCCGCCGCTCTCTTGCGTTATGACCGCCGCGACCAGGTTGGGTTCCAGGCCGTTTTCTTGGGCGTAGCGCTGGATCCAATCACACCACTGGCGCACCGAGTCGGAATAACTGGTAGGCAGGCCGCATTCGCTGTTGGCTTGGGGGGCTTGTTCCTGTGCTGGGGCGGGTTCTTGTGCGGCGGGGGCCTCTGCTGCTGCGGGCCGTTCGGCAGGCAGCGGCGTGGCGTCCTCGGCAGCAGAGAGCGCTCCGCTGGAAGCGGAAACGACTAGCTGGGGGCTGGCAATCAAGCTGGTAATGCCTATCAGGAACAGGCTGCCTGCCAAAATGCCCATAAAAATTGCGCGGTGTACACCGTACATAATGATTACCTCTCTCTTTGACCATCTACTCAGCAGGCTTGAAGAAAATCTTCGGAATCTGAACTGTTTCAAGTTCCCGATGTTTGTGGGGTAAATTCATGAATTGCCCCTACAAACACCTCAGAATCGAGCCTTTTTGCCTTGGGTATGAGTAGTTACTTATTTGCTATAGAACAAGTGTACTATATCTTGAGTCAAAATAAAAGAGGTTGGGGATTCTTTTAAGGTTAACGGAGATTGCGCAGAATTAGAAAGTCAGCGAGCCGGTGTTGCGTCCTGGGTTACGCTTGCGCAGATACGAAGCGATTTGCCCGGTGAAATTGGGCACGTCCAGCGGCTTGGAGATGTAGCCGTCGCAGCCGGCATCGAGGGCTTTCTTGCGGTCGCCCGGCAAGATGTGGGCGGTGAGAGCCACCACGCAGATTCCGGCGGCTTCGGGTTCCGCTTTCAGCTTGCGCGCCACGTCCCACCCGTCCATTTCCGGCATACTCATATCCAATAGAACCAGGTCGGGTTTGAGTTCCAGGGTTTTTTTCAAGCCTTCGCTGCCATCCATCGCAACCATCACTTCGTAGTCGGCCTGTTCGAGGATAAAACGAACCAATTCCTGGTTGTCGACATTGTCATCTACGATCAAAATTCGGCCTTTGCTCATATTCCCCCGATAAACCAATGGGATTTGGCAGAGATTTCACTTTTTCTTTTATATCATATCTTTGCGTCGATGGACTTTACAACCCATTTACGATTATCGAAAAGTAACTGCACGGCCAAAGGCGGAAGAGGTGGGGGGTAACACCCAAGTTCGAAGGTCACGATGTTCTAAAGTGGCATTGTCAAAGTAGTTACGAATGAAAATTAGCCCAAATTTTCTAATATAAAGGGTCTCTGGGATTTGCCGTGGTCCCGCATTTGGGGTATGTGGGTGGCTTCGCCACCCACATACCCCAAATGCGGGTTTCACCACGCCAATTTCCAAAGAGCCAACATAAATTAACGAATTCTGATGTAGAATAATATGACAGTCAGACTTGTGACCTGTACATTTTTTGGCGAATAGAAAGGAAAGAAAAACACATGTCTTATCAATCGACCACCATCGTTGGCAATTTGGGGCGCGACCCCGAAATGCGCTACCTGCCCTCCGGGCAGCCCGTGACCAGTTTTTCGGTGGCTACCAGCCGTTCCTATACCAACAACCAGGGCACGCGCGTCGAAGAAACCATCTGGTTCCGTGTGTCTGTGTTTGGCAAAATGGCTGAAACCTGCAACCAATACCTGAAAAAAGGCAGCAAAGTGCTCGTGGAAGGCCGCTTGCAGGCCGACAAGAGCGGTGGCCCGCGCGTTTGGACCCGCCAGGACGGCACCCCGGCTGCTTCGTTTGAGATTACCGCCAACACGGTCCGTTTCCTCTCCAGCCGTGGCGATCATGCCGGCGGCGGTGAAGAGGGTGGTGGCGGCGAATTTGTGGCCCCCGATGCCGGGGATGACATTCCCTTCTAGGCATGGATAACCTGCCGGAAATTGCCGAGCGAATCCACCTGGCGTTGGAGGCGCGCACGCGCGCCCGCGACCAGGCCCTGGCCCAGGCCCGCAAGCTCACCCGCCATTCCGCGAATGCCATTCGCGCTATCCATCGTGGAGAGGTCGAGACCGCTGATGAAAACCTGAACGAGGGACGAGCCATTTTCAAGGCGCTGCGCCTCGATCTGGCAACCTTCCCCGACCTGTATTTCGCCGGGTACACCCAGGATGCCATCAAGGAGCTGGCCGAAGCCAGCATCACCTGCGCGTTGATCCAAAATCTGCCCCTGCCTACGCCCGAAGAGTTGGAGGTGGAGTATGCCACCTTCCTGAACGGGCTGGCCGAGGCGGCTGGAGAGTTACGCCGGCGCTGCCTGGATATTCTGCGCCAGGGTTATTCTCAGGAAGCCGAGCGCTTGCTGGGCTTGATGGACGATATCTACGAGACGCTGGTCACCATGGACTACCCAGACGCGGTCACCAACGGTCTGCGCCGCCAGACCGATGTGACCCGCAGCTTGTTGGAGCGCACTCGTGGGGATCTGACCATTAGCCTGCGCGAACAGCACCTGGAAGAGATCATCGTGGCTGTCTCGGAGCGCCTGGCGGGTAAAGCGGAATAAGACGGACATGCGTCCAATTCGCGCCTCTGAGTTGGGCACGTTTCTGTATTGCCGGCGAGCCTGGTGGTACCACAGCCAGGGAGTTGAATCGAAAAACCAACAAGAACTGGCCGGCGGCAGCGATTTTCACGAACGCCACGGTCAGGGCATGTTGCGTTCGGCTGCCTTGAGCGCGGCCGGGCGTATCTTGCTGCTGCTGGCCTTCCTGGCGTTGGCGGTTGGCTTAACGCTGCTGGTACTGCGCTAACGAGTCTGTATGGAATACGTTTTTATCCTGGCAATTCTCTTACTGGTGCTGGCGGTGGCGGCGCTATGGATTTCGGGACGCCAGCGGAGAACCGGAGGACTGCCCGCCGGGCGAGTCATCTCGGCGGACACGGGCGGCTGGAAACGCCAGGAAAAACCGCTCTATGATCCCGAGACCGGTCTGGCAGGCAGGCCGGATTACCTGGTGGAACAAAACGGAGCCATCATTCCGGTGGAAGTCAAGAGCGGTTGGGCGCCTGCCGAGCCGCACCCCGGGCACCTATACCAGTTGGCGGCGTACTGTTTGCTGGTGGAGCGCACTACCGATCGCCGCCCGCCCTACGGTATTCTGCATTACCGCAACCGCACCTTTGCCATTGATTACACCACCGCGTTGGAAGAAGAGCTGCTGGACCTGTTAGAGGAAGTACGCTTGCAACAGCGCCGCCCCGAAGCGTCCCGCTCGCACGATTCCCCGGCGCGTTGTGCCCGCTGCGGCTATCGTGAAATATGCGACCAGGCCTTGAAATGAAACGGATCCTTTCCCTCGTGTTATTGTGCATTTTGCTATTAGGGTCCTGCTCCTGGCCGCCCACACCGGCGCCCACGCCGACCGTGACCGCAACGTCTTCCATCACGCCCTCGATCACGGCTTCAGCAACGCCCACCCTGCTGCCCAGCCTGACGCCCACCCCGCCTGACGAAGCAGGCGTGTGGGGTGATTTTCCCGCTCCGCGCGAAACGATGGTTGCCACAGCCATTCCCTCACCTTTCACCGGACTGGACGTGGCCGACGAACTGCGCGTGGTGGTGCTGGCCGGTCTGGATCGTCCCGAGCCTTATTCTGGGCGCGCCGACGCCATCCTGCTGCTGCTCTACCATCCCCGCCTGGCGACAGCGGCCCTGGTTTCCGTGCCGCCCGATCTGATTGGCTACCTGCCCGGTTATGGAATGCAGCGTCTGTCCAGCGCCTACGCGGTGGGTGGCGGGCGGCTGCTGGCACAAACCATTGAGTACAACCTGGGGCTCAAGCCGGATGCCTGGCTGGTGGTGAACGTGAATATATTTGCCGACCTGGTCGATCAACTGGGGGGCTTGCGCGTTTCGGTAATGCAAAATCTGCCGGGGGTTTGCGGTAACGTGTTGTACATCGGCGATATCTTGATGGATGGTAACATGGCCCTGTGCTACGCCCGCTTGCGCTACGGCAGCGATGAAGCCGCGCGCGGACTGCGCCAACAGCAATTGTTTCAACTGGTGCTGCTGCGCATGGTGCAGGGCGGTAATCTCATCCGTTTGCCGGAGTTATACGAGTTCTTTCGCCCTCAGGTGGATACCAACCTGACCAGCGCGGATTTCCTGGAAAACACGCTGTTGCTACTCCGCCTGGGCGACCCCACCCGTGTGCGTTATTACCAAATCGGCGCTGCCCAGACTCGCATCTGGCAGATTTCCGAGCAACCTCCCGCCGAGGTGTTCCTGCCGCAGCGCATCGCACTGGCGGATTTGTTGCAGCGGGCTCTGGATTTTGCGGCCGAACCGAAGCCGCAAGGCGAGATTCTCGAAACCCTGGTTTACGAGCTGACCGTCTCGCCTACGCCGACGATGACCCTGGAGTTCACCCCCACTTTCCCGCCCACGCCCACCCCGGAGAGCACGGCCACCGCGACATTCACGCCTTCTCCCACCGGCGCAACGCCCACCCCGTCTCCCACCGGGCCAACACCAACGCCCACGCCTACCGTCACCCCCAGCCTTGCCCCGTAAGTAAGCCCCGAATTTAAAGTGACTGTGGGTGTGAAACACCCACAGTCAGATAAAAATCAGGAAATTTTTGACTTCAATCCGGCGGGTTTATTCCCAGTAATCGCTGTTCCAGCCGACGGAATTCCACCCGACGCTGTTCCAACCCACCGAATTCCACCCCACGCTGTTCCAGCCGACCGAGTTCCAACCCACGCTGCCAAAGGCGATGGGGTTGGCGCCGGTGGTGAGCAATCCACTGGGCAAAAGACCGGTGTTGGCGGTTTGATTACTGTTGCCTTTGACCAGGGCATACACATCCAGATAGCCGGCGCCGGCACGGGCCGGGTTGTAACCGGGCCAGGATTGGTTCGCCGTTGCCATCAGGCGATATTTCACCTGGTCGGGGGTCAGGTTGGGCTCGTCCTGCAGCAGCATGGCCACCGCGCCGCTGACCATGGGGGCGGCCATCGAGGTGCCGGACATGCGGAAGTACTGACCGTTGACGATGTTGGCCTTGTGCGCAGCGGGTAGGCCCATGTTCATGTTGACCAACCGGGCGGTAATGTTCCGCCCAGGGGCTACGATTTCGGGTTTGGTCGCTCCGGCTTCGGTTGTCCCGTAAGCCGAGAAGGAAGCCAGCGTGTCATCGGCAATGCTGCCGGTTCCCCGGTCGTCTGTCGCGCCCACGGTGATCACAAACGGGTCATTGGCGGGCGGGTAAATGGCGCCGCTGCCGTAATTGCCGGCAGAAACGACCACCACAATCCCGTTGAACCATAGAATCTCCACCGCTGCATCCAGCGGGCTGGTGTGATACGACTCTGCCACCGTGCTGTTGAGTGAGATGTTCACCACACGAATCTGGTGTCGGCCCTTGTTGTTGAGCACCCATTCCAGGCCCTTGACGATATCCGTCATGCGGGCGCTGCCGTTGTCGTTGCTGACCTTAACATTGATGATGTTGGCCATGGGGGCCACGCCGATGTACTTGCCATTCGATTCGCTGCCATCGCCGGCCAAAATGCTGGCGACGTGCGTGCCATGGCCGTAACCGTCGGATGTGCTCTGGTTGTAGTCGGAGTTGAAGCGGACGTCGGCAATCTGGCGGTTCACGCCCATTTGGGTGTAAAGATCGCCGTTGGGGTTCACGCCGCTGTCGATGACCGCGATTCCGATGTTCTTGCCTTGAATGTAGGGAGATTCGTTCCAGATGTCGTTGGCGTTAATGGCATCGATGTACGCGTTGGCCAGTTTGGACGTGTCCACGCACTGGGGGCAGGCAGTGGATTCTACGGGGGCATCCGGGCTGACCCATTTGACAGAGCGGTGCGTGCTGAGCCGCACAGCCTGGCCCGCGGGCATCCAAACGGTGGCGGCATTGATTATAGACAAGGTGTCAAGCAACTTGCCGCCATAAGCCTGGATCAGTTGCTCGGTGTTTTTGGCGCCGGGTTGGAACTGGACAATGATCTGTACCCATTCTTCGGGGGCGGCGGCGATCAACAGCGCATGTGCCTTGGCGGAGTTCGGCGAGGTGGATACGAATGCCACGGGTGAGAGCAGATTCATCACCAGCAGCAGGCTCAAAACCAGATAAATACTTCTAAGTTGCTTCTTCATATGACCCCTCCCCGTCATCATGCCTTTTCGTAAAGATAATGGGTAAGAAATGGAGTTTGGTTAGTATACGGTTAGAAAATAGTTGTTTAGCAGTAAAATAATAACACATCGTGTAAGCGTTTACAATATGCCCGTGCGCGAATTGCGTTGCAGTTGCATATTAAAAAGCTGCTTCTCGGCCAGAGGTGAAAGAAGCTCGAATTTAATGAGTCGGGGAGGTGCGAACCACCCCACACATATCAAATTCGAGGACTTCCCCTCGAACAATTACTTAACCAATTGAAGGTTGCGGATACTCGTTGGTGTTCGCAGTGCGCAAAACTTGTGATGCACTCTCGGAGCAACTACTCTGTTTCTTTGTGGTCGGGTTTGGTGCGGTGATAACCAGCCTGAGCCGCTTTATAGACGGAAGAGAGGTCCATCTCTTCTGCCGTCTTCTCTTGGTCGGCAGAAGCATTGGCCCGGTCTTGCGCCTTGCTTACCGGTACCAGGTTGTGATTCAAAGATGCGTGCGTGTAGTTGCGGCCGCTGGCTTTGGATTGGTACAGAGCAGCATCAGCGTTGTGCAAAATTTCCTCGCGTGATTGCTCAGCATTTTCTCGCCCGGCTACCCCCAGGCTGATCGTTACCTTGATCGGCTGGTCGCTGGTATCAATGATAAAGTCATGCTCTTGCACAGCTTTGCGGATAGATTCGGCTCGCAATGCGCCGACCTCGGGGCTTGTTTCAGGCATCAATACGCCGAATTCTTCTCCCCCAAAGCGAGACACAATATCATACTCTCGCACCGACTGTTGGATGATCTTTGCCACCGACTTGATTACAACATCTCCGGCAAGGTGCCCATAGGTATTGTTGATATTTCGCAGAAGATCTAAATCTGCCATAACCACGGTGAGCGGGCGGTCGTAGCGGTTGGCGCGCACCAGCTCGTTGTGGAACTGCGCCATGAAAAATTCCTGGTTATAGATGCCGGTCCTCTGGTCGATGTCCACTTTACGCTGCAAGGCAGGCACGCGCAACGTGCTGTAGATCAGGTACAACGGGATGGCAAACAATAGGATAGCGTAGGGGTTGTAGTTCCACACATAATTCAAACTGGCGCCCATCACCAGCATCGTCAGGTCCACCGTCAGTGGCAGCCAATCGAACATGCCGGATTTGGTAAAAGTTTCACCGCGCGCCAGCCAGATAATGATGCCAACCATCAGGTGGTTGACCAGGTTATAAACCAGGAACGCCACCAGGATGGCGACCACGCTGCCCCAGGTTTGCAAGTCGCCGCTGGGATTTAAGAGTGTATAGACCAGCGAAGTGGCCTGAATAGCAATAACATAGCAACAAACGTTGAAGAATGAGATAAACCAGGGTGGCCGGTGCCACAGCCATTCGGCAAAATTGGAGATGATGATGACGATAAGAGTGGCCGGCACGCCCATGCGCATGAAGGCGAAGGCGTAAAAGACAAAGCTAATCGCATAATGGGA
>JAEXTI010000037.1 GCA_023406965.1 Chloroflexota bacterium | reverse complement strand
CCGTCGCTTCCGCCGGGCCGTCCGCTACGGTGATTTGATCATCATTGTGTTGTATCACCTGGCCCAGGTGGCGATTCTGACCGCGGTGTTGATGAAGCAGGGGGCGTAGGACGGGTCGGGAAACCCGACCCCTACAACCCGCGGGGTTCAACCTCAACATACAGGTCGGTAGGGGCAGGTCTTTAATGCGGGCAAGGCCGCCTGGTTAGACCAGTATGCGATGGGCAAAAGACGTGAGTATACCTTCAAGACCTGCCCGGTCATCGGTTCGGCGGGTCTTGCGGATACGCATGCAACTCTTGCCCGCCACGATACCCTCCAGACGTCCACGACCAGCCTGCGTTAAAGACCCGCCGCTACACAGAGGCAGGACCATCGGTTCGGCGAGTCTTGCAGGTGGGCAGGCAACTCTTGCCCGCCACAATACCCTCAAAACATCCACGACCGGCCCGCGTTAAAGACCCGCCGCTACGCAGAGGAGGTCTACCGGGGCAGGGGGCGGAAGCCTTCACCCAGGGCTTCGTGGGCCTGGCCAATGACCATGAAGGCCTTGGGATCCACCTCGCTGACGATGGCCTTGATGCGGCTGATCTCGGCGCGGGTGACGACGCAATATAACACCGGCCGGTCGCTTCCGGTGAAGGCTCCGGTGGCGTTCAACACGGTCACGCCGCGCTCCATATCATATAAGACACGCCGGGAGACTTCTTCGGGGCAGCAGGTGATGATCAGCGCGGTGCGGAAGACGCTGGAGCCCTCCAGGATCATCTCGGCAGCCAGGCCGCTCACATAAGTGACCACCAGGGCGTAAAGCGCGTTCTCCCAGGTGAAGACGAAGCCCGCCGCCAGGATAACGATGGTGTCGGTGACCAGGTAAGCCTGCGAGATGGAGATTCCCAGGCGGTCGTTGAGGATGCGCCCGAGGATGTCACTGCCGCCGCTGGTGCCCCGCCCGCGGTAGACCAGGCCCAGTCCCACGCCCAGCAACACCGCGCCGTAGAGGCTGTTGAGCACCAAATCGTGCACTACGCCCTCGGCGGGGATGAAGAAGGCCAGCAGGTCGGTGAACAGGGAGAAGGCGGTGATGGACAGCGCGGTGCGCAGGGCAAAACGCGGCCCGCCCAGGTATTGCCAGCCAATGACGAACAGGGGCACGTTGCCGATGAAGACCATCAAGCCGATGGGCCAGGCGGTGTAATGGTGGATGAGTTGGGCCGCCCCGCTGATGCCCCCGCTGACGAGCATGGCCGGGATGAGGAACATGCGCATGGCCAGGGCCTGGATGAGCGCGCCCATCAAAACATAGGCGTAATCGACCAGTGAAGCGCGCGTGAAATCAGCGCTGCGAAGGGTCTGGGTGAGTTTATCGCGCAACGTGCGCGGGGTGATTTTTGGCAGATCCATTGGTACCTCCTGGTATGCCAGACAAGCGCTGTATTCTAACGCGATCCAGGCTGCAAGGGAAGCGTAGTTATTCCTGAAAGGGGCAACCAAATATCCTCTGAGCGCCAAAATTGCCGCGTGGGTCTTTTCGCGCCCGAAAGCGGGACTCGGTGGAGGGCACGGGGTTAATTGGTCGAGATGTATGATTTGCGCAATCCCCGTGCCTCTACGCGGAATGAATCGATTCAAAACGCACAACCTACCACGGCAAACCGAAGAGAACCAGTTGAAACTTTGGCAGCAAATTATCGTATACTGGATAGGTATTTTCACTTTGGGAGGGCTTTTTTCGATGACAAGCAAGGCTTTGGTTGACGGATTCGTATCGCAACCGGTGCTGGCGCTGGCGGGTCTCTCGCGCAGCGGGAACAAGTTCAGCAACGGCGTTTTCACCGAATTAAAACAAAACGGGTTCCGGGTTCTGCCGGTGAACCCGCAGGCGGAAAGTATCCAGGGCGAGCGCTGCTACCCCAGCCTGTCCGCCCTGCCCGAAAAGGTGGAAGCGGTTTTGATCATGACGCCCCCGGCGCAGACAGCCGCGGTGGTGCAGCAGGCCGTTGATGCGGGCATCAAGCGCGTGTGGATTCAGCAGGGAGCCGAATCGCCGGAGGCGCTGGCGCTGTGCAAGCAGCACAATTTGGATGCCATCAGCGGCGAGTGCATCATGATGTTCGCCGGGAAGGCCGGGTTCCACAAGTTCCATAAGTGGATCTGGGGAGTGATCGGCAAACTGCCCAAGTAAGCGATGATTCAGGAAATCCAGGCCAAAACGCTGGTCAGCCGGGTGCCGGGGGATGATCGGGTGTTTGGCATGAAGTACAACCTGAACTTGTATCGAGGCTGCGAGCACCGCTGCATCTATTGTGATTCGCGCAGCGAGTGCTATGGCATTGAGAACTTCGACCGGGACGTGCTGGTCAAGGTCAATGCCATTGAGCTGCTGGAAAAAGAATTGGCTTCCAAGCGGGTCAAGGGGCCGGTCGGCTTCGGCTCGATGAGCGACCCCTACACCCCGGTGGAACTGCGCTACAACCTGACTGCGCAAGCCCTGCAGGTGCTGGCGCGGCGCGGCTTTCCGGCGCACATGAACACCAAAAGCGACCTGATCTTGCGCGACCTGCCGCTGCTGACTCAGGTGCCTAACCCCACGGTGGCCTTTACAATCACCACCACCGACGACGAACTGGCGCGCAAGATCGAGCCGGGCGCCCCGCTGCCCTCGGCGCGGCTGCGGGCCATGCAGGCTTTGGCCGAGGCGGGGGTGACCGTGGGCGTGTCGCTGATGCCCGTGCTGCCGTTCATCACCGATCAACCCGAAACGATCCTGGCGATCGTGGAGCAGACCGCCGCCCACGGGGGCACGTTCATCATCCCCTGGTTCGGCATGAGCCTGCGCGACCGCCAGCGCGCGCATTACTATGCGTGCCTGGACCGGTTGTTCCCCGGCCTGCGGGAACGTTACG
>JAEXTI010000284.1 GCA_023406965.1 Chloroflexota bacterium | reverse complement strand
ACCAAACACCACAAATTCGGGACTTTTCTACCAGGGCCTGAGTAGTTACAGAAAAATCCGGTGAGTATTGAATTTAGGCGGGCAGCATGAAACCGGTCGGTCGTTTATCCCTTCGCTTGATACTCATCACTGCGCTTGTCAGCCTTGTTGTCCTTCTGGGCCTGACCTGGTTGGTCGGTTGGGGCTTCGGCGTATACACCGTCCGCTGGGCGACCGATCTGCTGTTTGTGTTCAGTTTATGCTACACCCTGTTTGGGCTAACTGTCTGGGTGGGGCGCGCGCTGCGCTTTTACACGGAGAGCGGCGGATTCAGGGTCCAGGCCTACATCATGGAAAATGACCGGCTGGACATCAGCCCGCGAGAACGGGCCTGGTGGTTGTTGATTCACGAAAACCAGATCTTCATTGGGTGGGTGTTGGCGGGGTTATTGCTCATGCTCCTGGCGGTCCTGTTCGGCGTGGTCCTGAACAAGCAAATCCCTCCCGACACCATTCTGCGCTTCATGATCCGCGGCGATTTATTACGCCTGTATCCAGACCGCTTCCGTTGATCGTGATTCAAAACATTTCCTTACTGCTCAGCCCTTCGGGCAAAGAGGACTTTTCTACCAGAGCCTGAGTAGTTACAACATTTCCTTGTATAATCAGTCCATGCCCAAAGAGACTTTCATCAGTGTAGACGTAGAGACCGCCGGCGCGACCCCCGAAACGCACGCCCTGCTTTCCATCGGCGCGTGCCTGGTCGAGGACCCTTCAATCACCTTTTATATCGAACTCCAGCCGGACCGCCCCGATTCCAGCCCCGAAGCATTGGCCATTCACGGCTTATCGTTGGAAGCCCTGCGCCAGACCGGCGCCCCGCCCGCCCAGGCCATGCAGGCCTTTGCCGATTGGATGGCCCGGGTGACTCCCGCCGGCAGCCGGCCCGTGTTCGTAGCGTTCAATGCGCCTTTTGATTGGATGTTCGTCAACATCTACTTCTACCGTTACCTGGGCCACAACCCCTTCGGGCACAGCGCCCTGGACATCAAGGCTTACTACATGGGTCAGGGCGGCGTCTCCTGGAGTGAAACCTCCCTCAAACACATCTCCGCGCACTTCCTGGAAGAGACCCTGCTCACGCACAACGCTCTCAGCGATGCCCAGGATCAGGCTCGCATTTTTCAACGTATTCTGGCCCAGACGCAACGAATGCTCTGGCCTCGCGAATAACCGAACAACGACCCGCGCACTGAAGCCACCCCCAAGTTCACTTTCTGTTCTCTGAGGAGGATTCTGATGGCGTCTACCAATGACCAATCGCAAGCCGATTTGACCCGCATTCTCGAATCTGCCCGCCGCCTGGGGGTGGAAGTGAAGGAAGCCGAAGCGCTGCAGTGGCTGGCGCAAATGGCCGCCAGCAAAGAGGGCGATCAGATCACCCTGGACGAGCGCACCGGCGTCTTCGGGCACAACATCACTATGCTCGATTTCAGCGATAAAGAGCTGGAATACTTCCGCCGGGTGGGCAAGATCGTGGAGTTTGCCGACGTGCCCGGAGTCATCGAAACTGCCCTGGCCCTGTCGGGTTCTTCGGCCCAATCCAAAATTCAGACCTACCCCGGCGACTGCGATTACGTTGAGCGCATCAACATCCTGGCCCCCACCCGCGCTGAGGCTTGCCAGATTCTGGCGAAAACCATGCGCGAAAAAGCCCTCGACACCCTACACGGCCCCAACTACCAACTCATCGAGGTCAAGTTCGGCCAGTACCCGCAGTCGATGGTCGTGAACGGTCGCGAGGTCAAAGCCGGGGCGCCCGCCTCCTGGAAGCCCGACCAAATCCGTGCCGGAAAAATCGAGGGTTTTCTGCCCGACGGCACGCCCGTCAGCGTGGCCTGGGATGATTTCAGCGCCGAACCGGGCTGGTGCAAGCTCGATTGGGTGGTCGCTGACCCCATCCGCAAGCAGTTATCCAACGCCAGCAACATGCTGGACGTGACCTGGGAAGCGCCGGACGGCAGCATCACGCCCCTGGACGGTTACCTGGATCCCTATTTCCAGGAAGTGTACCTGGAAGCGGTCTCCGTACCCATCTTCTCCAAGCTGGCCCAGCACGTCTCAGCCAATGCCCTGGATGACTACGTTCACCAGCTCGAAAAAGAAGTCAAGAAGTACCTCACCCGGGATGTCAACTACGGTAAGGTCGCCAAGCGCATGTACAACATCTTCCGCCTGACCGGGCGCTACGAAGAAGCAGCCTTCCTGCGCGAGCTGTTTGACGAGCCCGCCACGCTCCTGTACCAGGTCTGGTCGCTCATCCGCACCATCGACGACGCCTACCTCCCCGAAAGCAGCATCACCTACGATCAGATGGTGGCTGCCGCCGATCGCCTGATCATGGACGTGATCCGCGTGCTGGAAGGTGTGGAAGAGGCCGAAATTGTCGGCACCCTGTTGCGCCTGCGTGATGCCCTCCGCCGCCCCGAAGCCCGCGAAAGCCTGACGCTGGAGGCCGAAGCCGCCCGCGCCCAGGTGATCAACGTGGTCAACAACTTCTTCTACGAGCGCCTGACGGGCATGCCCAAGATTCAAGAATACATGGCCAGCGTTCAGGCCGGCTAGGTTGGGAGAAGTACCTGAATTTGATATGCATGCATATCAAATTCAGGTCTATTTCACCCTCTAAGAGGTCGATCCCTCTCCACCCGGCCTGCCCAATGGGGCCGTACCCGAATAGCTGACCACCCGATTGCGCCCGTTGCGCTTGGCTTGGTACAGCGCCCGGTCGGCCCGGATGAGCACATCCTCGCCGGTGGCTCCATTGATTGGGTAGGTTGCCACACCCAAAGATAAGGTGGCGTGCATCACCCGGTTGCCATCCTTCACGTACAGCGCATCAAACGTAGCGCGAATATTTTCCGCTCGCTGCGCCGCGATCGACGCTGAAGCCCCCGGCATCACGATGATAAACTCCTCGCCGCCATACCGGCAGGCAATATCGCCAACGCGCGTGGAGGCTTTCAGCAGTTGCCCCAACGCCTGAAGCATCAAGTCGCCCGCCTGGTGTCCATAGGTATCATTGACCAATTTGAAATTATCTACATCCATGACAATAATACTGACTGGCGAAAACTCGCGGTTGGCATTGGCAATCTCACGATTCAAGGTCTCTTCCAGGTAACGGCGGTTAAAAAGACCCGTCAGCGGATCGCGGATGGCTTGTTCGCGCAATTCATCCTGCAATTTTTGAATCTCAGTCAGCCGGTTCTGCAAACTGCGGTTCGCCCGGTGCATTTCTTCCACCAGCAGGGCGTTCGAGTAAGCGATAGCTGCCTGGTCGGCAAAGGCACGCAGCCGGGTGAGATGATCATTGGTAAAAGAGCCCGGCGTAGCGCTGTCGAGATTTATGAACCCTTTCACCTTGCCGCGCACCACCAGCGGCATAGCCGCGTACGAGCGCACCCACGCTTTTTGTGAAATATGCACCCAACGAGAGTCGCTCGCCGTATCCGAAACGATGACAACACCGGCGGTATCAACCATGTGCTTTAAAAATGGCATCTCTGCAACGTGTAACGGTATGGATTGGTCTACATTGTTCCGACCTTCGTACCCCTTGGCACGAACGATCACGGGCAAATCCTGCTCATTCACCAGCATGATATTGATAGCATCATGCTGGATCACCCGGCTGATATACTCGAGGATGCAATCAAAGACCTGATCAACGTTCATTGTGCGGTTGAAGGCTGCTGCGCTGTCTCGCAATACCTCCGCCTGGGCGCGTTGTTCATGCTCTGCCCGCTCAGCACGACCGCGAGCCACGGCGTTAATAAAAATTTCAGCCATCAACTGAATGCGCGCAACAATTTCCCGCGACCACGTGTGTCTGGTCCGATAGGAGAGAATGGTGATACCACCCATCACGTTGCCGCCAAAGGCTATCGGGATGGTCATAAACGATTGAACGCCGGCAGCCAGCAATTTTTCCCGGTCTTGCGCGGCCTCGGGGGACAGCATCCGTACATCTTCGTAGACAACAATTTCGCCACGATTAAATTTGTCATACAGCCAGGGAATAACCGAACTTTCCAACATCACTACGCGGGGTTTCATCCCCTGGCGGCTGTACTCACTGA
>JAEXTI010000244.1 GCA_023406965.1 Chloroflexota bacterium | reverse complement strand
TTGATTTGACTTACCAACAGGTATTGACAATAGTCCAAGCGGGTTACTCGTTCTCTTTTTGCGTTCACCTCCTTACATTATCAGGTCGTGACCTTTTCGTCAATTTCCCCGTCTTGCGTAAGTCCTGTATCAGAAAAAATATGACCCATTTTGGGGGGATTGAGGCGAGGCCGCCTCTGCTCCTTCTCAACCATAATCTAAAATCAGGCTATGCACAGATTCCACCCTCACCTAACCTCTCCCTTCTAGGGAGAGGAAAAGAAAGCGGTATAATACGGCCCTATGGAAAACCGCTACTCTGCTTTTATCTTTGACATGGACGGCACCCTGGTGGACAATATGTCGTTCCACTTCGAGTCCTGGATTGAATATCTGACCGAATTGGGCGCGAAACCCGACCCGCGCACCTTTATGGAATTGACCGCAGGGAAAATCAACCCCGAAATCTTCCGCATGTTCCTGGGCGCCGATATGACCGACGAACAGATCGCATTTCACGCCGCTGAGAAAGAAGACCGCTACCGGCGCCTGTACACGCCGCACATGCGCCCCATGCCGGGTTTGGTGGAATTCTTGCAGCAGGCCCGCGCCACCGGGATGCTGCTGGGGGTAGCTACCGCCGCCAATTGGGAAAACGTGGAGTTTGTCCTGCAGGGCATCGGGTTGCGCGAGGCTTTCGACACGATTGTGACCGCCGACGACATCACTCGCGGGAAACCCGACCCCGAAATCTTCCTGATCGCCGCGCAGCGCCTGGGCGTGCCTTCAGCGCGCTGTTTGGTGTTTGAAGACTCGCTCATGGGCATTGAAGCCGCCCACAGGGCAGGGATGGATTCGGTGGCGCTGACCACCACTATCACCGCGCAAAAGGTCTCCGGTCTCACCGGTGTAAAACTCACTGCGGTTGATTACTCTGCGCTGAATCCCGCCACGCTTTCTGCCGCAGGTTGACAAAGCCCTCGCACTCCGATTACAATATTGAAAACGATTTTCAATAACGATTCGGGAAGTGCCTATCTATGAACACGCGTCTATTCCTCACCTTCATTTTGCTATCTGCCCTGTTGTTGGGCGGCTGCGCACCGGCGGCGCCAGTCACGGACGCACTGCAAGTGCTCGCCGTAGAAAGCTTTTTAGCCGATATCACCCAGCAAGTCGCCGGTGAGAGACTGACTGTTCAAACGCTCCTTCCCGCCGGCTTGGACCCGCATTCCTTTGAAGCCACCCCCCAAGATGTGGCCCTCATCGCCGACAGCCAGGTGCTCATCCTGAATGGCGGCGGGTTGGAAGAATGGCTGAAAGAGATTCTCGAAAACGCCGGCGGTGAGCAACGGATCATCGAGGCTTCGGCGGGCTTGGAATCGCGCACGCCCGGTGCAAGCGAAGCGGAGCTGGAACATGCTGAAGAAGAGCGCGCTCACGAAGGTGATCCGCACTTCTGGCTGGACCCCGTCCTGGTCATACACTACGTAGAAAATATCCGCGACGGGCTGATAGAAGCCGACCCGAGTGGCAAAGATGAATACACCCAAAACGCCGCCGCCTACATCCAGCGGCTGACCGAACTGGACGCCTGGATTGCCGGGCAGGTGCAGCAGATTCCGCCCGAGCGGCGGCTGTTGGTCACCAACCACGAATCCTTCGGTTACTTCGCCGACCGTTATGACTTCCGCATCATCGGCGCGATTATCCCCAGCGTGAGCAGCGGCGCGGCACCCTCGGCCCAACAGATGGCCGAATTGGTGGACCACATCCGCGCCGAAGGAGCTCCAGCTATCTTCCTGGAAACGGGAGCCAGCCCGCAGCTTGCCGAGCAGCTTGCCGCTGAGACGGGTGTCAAGGTGATCACAGGGCTCTCCACGCACTCTGTCCAATCCGCGGATGGCAAAACGGTTGGCTACATCGAGATGATGAAGGACAACACCGAAAAAATCGTCCTGGCGTTAAAATAGCAGAGAGAATCCCCAAATACAAGGTCTATGCAGGCGCGAAGCGCCTGCATAGACCTTGTATTCTTTTTTTTCGCATATTACCCAATTGGCGCATTGACTCACAGGCTCAAAGTGGGGGATAATACGCCAATGCAAAGCAATCTCGAAGCCATTCTGGCCGGGCTGTACGAAAATGCCCGCCTGATTGAAACGCTGGAGGCGGGCGACACCGGCGGGCTGAATGCCGCCTTGCGCCGCGTGGTCGATAGCGCGGTGGCTTGCTTGCCGGGCTCCGCGGCAGCAGTGTTTGCCTGTGGGCCTGAAGGCACGCTGGAACTGGCATCGCGCATCACCGCCGGGACGTGGGCGGCGGCCTTCCAAACCACCGCGCCGCGCGCCAACGGCCTGGGGCAAATCGCCCTCCGCGAGCGCCGTCCTGTAATTGCTTTCGAAAATCCCGAGTGCATTCTGCACCCCGCCTGGCAAGAAGCCGGAGCCAAAGCGGGCATCTGCCTGCCCTTGCTGGTGGGCGGCGAAGGCATGGGCGCGCTGTACGTTTACCTGCATGAAGCGGTCACTTTCCAGCCTACCGAGCTGGCCATTTTGGGAATCCTGGCCCAGCAGGCCGC
>JAEXTI010000170.1 GCA_023406965.1 Chloroflexota bacterium | reverse complement strand
ATCAAGAAAATCCCCCAATTTGACGTTACAGGAATGAAATCAACGGAGTAACCAAAATGATTCAAGACGTTCTCACAATCGTCCGTAAAGAATTTAAGGAGATCATCCACCAGCGCGGCTCGCGCCGAGCCGGTTGGTTGAACATCGTCATCGTTGTCGGCTTGCTGGGAATCTACATGCCCATCACCAGCGGGCGCACCTGGGTCACCAATCCCATCGGCCTGGTCAGCTTTGCCTGGCTGCCGCTATTCCTGGTCATGGGCATCGTGGCCGATGGATTCGCCGGAGAGCGCGAGCGCCACACCCTGGAGACTTTGTTGGCTTCGCGCCTGAGCGACAGCGCCATCCTGGCGGGCAAGATCACCGCCGCGGTGCTGTACGCCTGGGGCATTGCTATGGTCAGCACCCTGATCGGCGGAATCGTGGCCAACTTTGGCAGCGACAAAGCCCCCGGCTTCGTCTTCTACCCTGCCTCCTGGTTGGCCATCATGGCCTCCTTCTGCCTGCTCCTGGCCATTCTGGTCGCCACCCTGGGCACGCTGGTCTCACTCCGCGCCGGCACCGTCCGCCAGGCCTACCAGCAGTTGAGCATCGGCTTCATGGTGCTGTGGTTCGGCTTCTTCATCGGTCTCCAGTTGCTGCCCGATACAACCAAACAGTGGCTGGCTGCCAAACTCGAAACGCTCAATCTGCTAGGGGTAGGCATCGCTGTATTCGCCGCACTGGTCATCGCGGACCTCGCCTTGATTGCCGTCGCCCGCCTGCGCTTCCAAAGGGCCAAACTGATTTTGGATTAAGTATTTCGCAAATAACACACAGCGGGCGCTTCATCGCGCCCGCTGTGTGTTATTTTGCAAAAATTTCTACCCTAACAATTCTTCCAATATCTTCTTCGCCAGGGCGGCGTCGGCTTTGCCGCGCATCTTACGCATGACCTGCCCCACGAACCAGCCCATCAGCGTCTCTTTGCCGCCGCGGAAACTCTCCACTTCTTTGGGGTTCTCCGCCAGTACCTCCTGGCACGCCGCGCGGATGGCCGCGTCGTCGCTGACCTTGGCCAGCCCCTCCGCCTGCACAATGCCCGCCGGAGATTGCCCCGTCTCTTCCACCTTGGCCAGCAGGGCCTTGCCTGTGGAGTTGTTGATCGTACCCGCATCCACCAATTTGAGGATCTCCGCCAGGAACGCCGGGCTGAGCTTCATCTGATCGGGAGCCAGCCCGCGCTCGTTGATCATGCGCAGCACATCGTTCATCAGCCAGTTGGAAACCTTTTTGGGGTCGCCGCCATAAGCCTTGACCGTGTTCTCGTAGTAATCGGACAGCTTCCGCTCGGCAGTCAAAATCTCGGCGTCGTACTCCGGTAGCCCATACTGCTCGATAAAACGCGCGCGCCGCTCGAGGGGTAGCTCGGGGAAATCGGCCAGGATGGCGGCCTTCCACTCGTCGGTCAGATGCACGGGCAGCAAATCCGGCTCGCGGAAGTAACGGTAGTCGGCCTCGGTTTCTTTCGAGCGCATCTTGCGCAGCACGCCGGTGTCCTCGTCCCAGTCCAGCGTCCAGGCCTCCACGCGCCGCCCCGCCTCCACCTCGCGGATCTGGCGCTCCACCTCACTGTTGATCGCATTCCGCACCGCATCGATCGAGTTGACGTTCTTGATTTCCGTCTTCGGGTTGAGGTAGTCGGCGCCCTTGGGCCGGATGGACACGTTGGCGTCGCAGCGCAGGTGGGCCTTTTCCATGTCGGCTTCCGAAACGCCCAGCCAGCGCAGCAGTTGGCGCAGGCGGATCAGGTATTGGGCGGCCTCGTCGGCGCTGCGCAGATCCGGCCCGGTGACCATTTCCACCAGGGGTACGCCGCAGCGGTTGAAGTCGATCAGGCGCTGGTTGCGCTCGTTCCTGGTCTTGCCCGCATCTTCCTCGAGATGCAGTTTCCAAATGCCCACCCGGCGGGTGTAACCTTGCGGCATGGGCACATCCAAATAGCCCCCGTGGGCCAGAGCCATGTCGTACTGCGAAATCTGGTAGCCCTTGGGCAGGTCGGGATAGAAGTAATTCTTGCGGTCAAAGAACGAGACCGGGCGCAGTTCGGCGTGCATGGCATGCGCCAGCAGAGCGCCCTTCTCCACCACCTTCTCGTTCAGCACCGGCAGCACGCCGGGCAGCCCGGTGCATACAGGGCACACGTTGGTATTGGGCGGGTCGAACCACGAATCCGCCTTGCAGGAGCAAAAAATCTTGGTCGTAGTGTTGAGCTGGATGTGGGTCTCCAGCCCGATCACGGCTTCATATTCGGTCATCGGCAGGCCCTCTCATCGTTTGAGTACCTGGATTATACCCTGGTACGAGGCCGCAAGAAAGGCACAGCCTGTCTTGTAGGTTGGATTGAGGGCGAACTTGACATCCATCCAATCGAATTAACCCATTAACCGCCCGAAATCCAACACCCCCAAAAGCTTATAAAAGTTTATTGCGTGTATGGCTTTCCCATTAGAAAATCAAAAATACATATGTGATCTTCAGTTTTTGTGCATGGGACATGAATGAAAAAAACTTGTTTCGTCTCAATTAAGTCCGGTAACCTTTCAACAATCTTTGGATACTCAGACCTAATAATATGACCTAATACGTACTTGGAATAACGAAATGGGAGGCGAATTTCATACTTCCAACAGTTGATTTGTAAAAATACCTTCTGTTGTTTTTCGAAAGGAAAAACGATTAAGAGTTCTGGATCTTCGAAGAATTGTTTCGTATATTCTCGAACGCAAAAATTATCCTCGTTCGGAATTACCAAATTTTTGTTTAAGTTTGGATCGAATGACTGGAAGATGTATTCTCTAACAGGATCCAAAGACTCGTGAAGGATAAAACGATAACCAAGTCTATAAAAAGCATAAAGATATGCTGACATCACCCAGCCTGCTGGGATTAATTCTGAGCGTATTTCGGGGTGAGGATATATCTCAACCCCAACCCTTTCCCCGTTTTTAACAACCTCCATAAACCTTTCCTGGTCTTCAGGACTTCCTTCCAACCAGTTCATATTTTCATCCAAACGCCCAGTAATGGTTAAGGCATCCTTCTCAATATCGCGATTTACATTTACAACCATCTCTATTGGGAGAGGGTCGTCTTGCCTTCTGATTTTCACAGTCCTTCTGCCGTAAAGATTACCTGTTATATCTCCTTTATAAATTCTTTCATGAAGCTGCATTTGTTTATCTCCTCGACTTCCTGCTGTGTTATTACACTTTTTACAGATGAGGACACTCATTCGAGAGGCTATTTCGCTAGATTTTCTTAAATCTTCAGGCCAAATATGACCATCCGAAAGTTTATGATTCGCTACATCCTCTTTTGAAAAGATATTCAAACAAACTGGGCAGAGAAATTTATTGGCAAATGTTGGAAGAACATCCTGTAAATCTTTAGAATGAACATCATACAGCGCGGTTAGAAACAATTGTTTATTCATTTACACATGCTCATGGAGAAGATAGGAAAAGACTTCGATCTACAAGGCTAGAAGGTTGAGAAATTGACAATAGATTTGTAAACAACAATGCAATGATACTCCCTTTATATCTTAAGGACCAAAGTCTGGTAGGTTGGATTGAGGGCAGCATACCCGAGCCGGGTAGTTCGACCGCAAACAGAAATGACCATCCAACCGTCCGAAATCCAACATCTTTCATCAGATGTCGGCTTTCGCCGGAGCGATCGAAAGTCAAAGTAGCTGGATCACCCGCTCAAGCCGACCTACGCCTCACCGCACCCGGATAAACCCCAAATAAATCGCCCCCGTTGAAGGCGTCACCCCGGGGTACCATCCCTCGCCGGGAAGCTGCCAGCCGCAGATTTCAAAAACCAGCCAGTCCTCACCCTCGCCCAGCACATCCGCCAACCCCGGGTTATCCTGCTCCGCCGCCGCCAGGGCCTCGTCGAAGGGCTGCTGGAAGTACGCCTCCAGCCGGGCGGGCGGCACGCGCACCAGCGCCGCCAGTTCCAGGTCGTCTCGCGCCGCCTGCTCACTGCGCAAGATCACCGGTGACCCCGCCAGCGCGTCCATATTGCGCCGGATGCGCTCCAGCGAGAAAAAGGCCATGTTCAGCCCCGTGCCCTCCACCGCGCCGCGCAGCGCTTCACCCTCCCCGCCCAGCCCCGAGTGGATGGTCAACAGGGTCACCTGCCCGCCGCGGTGCGTGCTCAGGCAGGCCCGCCCCGTGCCGTACTCACAATCCGAGGACAGGATGAAGGTAGATTTTATCTCCCGCCCGCCGTTCACCTCCGCGGGCGGCTGGATGATTAACCGGACTTTGCCGCTCTCTTCCGCATCCTGCAGCCAGTCAAAGGCCCCCTCGCGCGGCGCCTCGGGTGCGCCGGTCGGCAGCGGGGTGGGCGTGGGCGCCGGGACGGTGGCGGTGGGCGCATCCGGCTGAAAGGGCGTCGCCCGCCGGGCAGGCTCGGGCGCGGCGGCAATGGCAGCCGGCGGCGGCGCGGGCCGCAAGATCAGCCAGGCCGTCCACAAAATACCTGCCACCCCTGCGGCAAACAGGATCGTTCCTGCCGTCACCGCCAGGCGGTACCACCGCCCGCCCATGCGCGGCTATCTCCGCCGCGCGGCAACCAGCAGCACCAGCCCTGCAGCCAGCGCCAGCACCGATGCCACCGGCAGCAGGTTGCCCGGCCCACCCGCGCTGGGGCGCACAAACACCGTCGGCTGCGTGTCGGGAGCCGGGGTCGCGCTGGGCTGCGCGAGTGCCGTGGGCTGCAGGGGTGTCAAAGAGGGCAAAGGCGTGTTGGTTGGAATGGGTGTCGCTGTTGCAGTGCGCGTGTTGGTAGGTGTCGCGGTAGGCGCAGGAGTCTGCTGGATTTGGTACAGTTGCAATAATTGATACGCCTCGCCGCACCAGAATGTGACGCCCCCCACCAGCGAGCAGCCCGCGCCAAGCGGTGGAGCGGGCTCGGCGGGTTCCAGGCAGTAGGCCCGCACCTCCCAGTCATCGCCTGCACACAGCAGCATCAACTGCACGTTGCCCGGCGCGCCTGGCGGGGACCCGATGCCCAGGTCCGCGCACACTTGCCAGCCTTCCGAGGGCAAAACGGCCTGCTTCGGCGCAGCGGATTTCCCGTTGGGGACAGGCCGTAGCAGCAAAAACAACCCGCCAATCACAAACACACTGCACGCCAGGAAAATGGGCCATTTTCGTTTGATCACTTTCATCTCACTTACTCCTATCCACTGACCCGAAAACGCCCCCTAAATTGCTTCCCTTACCCTAATGGACTCTGTAAATTGCAAGGTTCGTGCCAGGAGTGGCAAAAAAGATTCTCCTGGAATTGGCATAAAGCAGCGCCAGCGGCTGGAGTATAATTCGCGCCGAGTTGAACCTTCACACTTTCACCGGAGAACGTCCATGATTATCCAGGTAGAGCGCCTTTCCAAATCCTTCGATTACTACAAAAAAGAACTGGGACTCAAAAATTCGATCAAGAACCTGTTCCATCGCGAAAAATTGACCAAAGCAGCGGTGCGCGAAATTTCTTTCGAGATTGCCGAAGGCGAAATGATCGGCTTTTTGGGTCCCAACGGCGCCGGAAAGACCACCACCCTCAAGATGCTCTCCGGAATCCTGCACCCTACCGCCGGGCAGGCCCACGTGCTGGGCTTTGTGCCCTGGGAGCGCAAGAAGGCCTTCAAGATGCAGTTCGCCATCGTCATGGGGCAAAAGGCCCAACTGTGGTGGGACCTGCCCGCCAACGAGTCCCTCTACCTGAACAAGTGCATCTACGAGGTGGAAGACAAGGCCTACCAGAGCACCCTGGCCGAGCTGACCGAGTTACTGGATGTGAAAGACCTGCTCGATGTGCAGGTGCGCCGGCTCTCATTGGGCGAGCGCATGAAAATGGAGCTGATTGCAGCCCTCATCCACCGCCCCAAGCTCATCTTCCTGGACGAGCCCACCATTGGCCTGGATATTCTCTCCCAGAAGAAAATCCGCGATTTCCTCAAGTACTACAACCAGCAGCGGCGCGCCACCATCGTATTAACCAGTCATTACATGGCCGATATCGAAAACCTGTGCAAACGTACCATCATCATCAACCAGGGCCAAATCGTCTTTGAAGGCGATCTGCACCGGGTGAATGATGTGTTTGCCCAGTCCAAGATCATCAAGCTGCAACTGTCCAACACCGTCACCCAAACCGATCTGGCGGCCTTCGGCGAGGTAAAAGAGCTGGCCGGTCTCAACGCCACCCTGCAGGTGCCGCGCACCCAGGTCAAAGAAATCTCCAAGGCCATCCTCGACCAGCTCCCCGTGATCGATTTCAACATCGAGGACGTGCCGGTCGAAGAAGGCATCGCCCTGCTCTTCCAGCGGCGGGAGGCGGGCCATGCGCTGGCTTAAGAAATACACCCAATCCTTCTTGCTGGGCTTTGAAACCGCCCTGGAGTACCGGGCCAACTTCCTGCTCTCCCTGGTCAGCGCCGCCTACCCCATCTTCATCCAGACCTTCTTGTGGACGGCCATCTACAACGCCTCCAGCGAAAACGATCTGTACGGCTACACCTTCCGCCAGATGATCGCCTACACGTTCATGGCCGGGTTGGTCGCGCGCATCGTGCGCTCGGGGTTTGAATACGAGATCATGGACGATGTGAAGAGCGGCAAGTACAGCAAGTTCATGGTCCAGCCAGTGGGCTACTTTGCTTACCGCCTGGCCAGCTTTCTGGGCAACAAACTCCCCGGGCAGTTGATGATTCTGGGCATCCTGGTCGTGCTCCTGGCGGGCCTGAGCGTGTTCTGGGGTCTCACCTTCCAGCTAGTCTCCGTCCTGGCCTTCCTGGTCACGCTGCTCCTGGCGGTCATACTCAACTTTCTCATTTTTTACTGCGTCAGCGCCATCTCGTTTTGGATCATTGAGGTGGGTTTCCTGTTCGAAGCGGTTCGCATCACCACCGTGCTGCTCAGCGGCGGCATCTTCCCCCTCGAGGTGTTCGGCGAGCGCTTCGTACAGGTCATGAACCTGCTGCCCTTCAAATACACAGTCAATTACCCCATCAATGTTCTCACCGGTAAAATCACCGGGGCCGAGTTTTACCAGGGCCTGGCCGTGCAATGCCTGTGGATCGGGCTAACCTACATCCTCGCCAATCTCCTCTGGCGGGTAGGCAACCGGCGCTATGTGGCGGTGGGAGGCTAATATGCGCAACCTGCTCCGCGAGCTTAAAAAGCACTTCCTCATCTACATCCTGTTTGTCAAGAACAGTATCATGGCGCAAATGGAGTATCGCTTCAACTTCATCGGCAACCTGGCTATGGAAAGCGGCTACCTGCTGGTCAAGCTGTCCTACGTGATGGTGGTCTACCGCTCCAACGTGACCATCAACGGTCTCACCCCCGATGCCATCTTGCTGTTCATCGGCACCTTTGTGGCCCTCACGGGCGTCTATGCTGGGATGTTCATGATCAACATGTACGGCCTGCGCAACAAGATCAAGGACGGCGACCTGGATATCATCCTCACCAAGCCCGTCTCGGTGCAGTTCATGGCCACCTTGCGCCAGGTGGATTTGGGCATCTTCAGCGTCGATGTCATCGCCGGGGCCGTCATGGTCATCATCGCCTGGAACCGCCTGGACATCCCCGTCACGCTGGTGACAGTGGGCGGATACCTGGTCTTCATCGCCCTCAGTTGTGTGGTCAGCTACTGCCTTTTCCTGCTGCCACAAACGCTTTCGTTCTGGTTAATGAACACCACCGCCATCGCCGAAATCACCGATTCGTTCTGGGATTTCAACAACATGCCCATGGACATCTACACCAACTGGATCAAGCAGATCGGCGTCTTCGTCCTGCCCATCTTTGTCATCACCAACTTCCCGCCCATGTTCGTGCTCGGCAAAATGCCCCCGGTCTACATGGCCTGGGCGTTTGTGGTTCCACTCATCCTGCTGGGCGTGGTGCGGGCGGCCTGGTCCAAAGGCCTGCGCAGCTACAGCAGTGCCAGTAGTTAGTACTTTCTTAGAGTTTAATCTGCGTAACGCAAGCCCAAATCAGCCGGGGTGATGCTGCGCTTGGATAGCGCGGCAAAGGACAGATCCTTTCCCGGCAGCCCGTGGGCCTGGCTGTAATACTCAAACAGCCCCATATAACTGAAGCTGGAGCGCGCTGACCAATCCAGTTGTAGGACTGCGGCGGCTTCTTGCAAGCGGGCCGTGTCGGGACCCTCGATCTCCAGAAAATCGCCGTAGGGCATCTCATCCTGCACCGCTTCCAACTCACCCCATTGGTAGGTGGTGCGGTATTTCTCGTACGTCGCCGAAATGCGGTAGCCCAGGGCCTCCAAAATGCGCTGCGCGGCGCCAAAATCGGCCACCTCGGTTTCAATTTCAGTGCGAATGGCCACCTCTTCGCCCGCCGCGGCGGGGCCTTTGTAGGTCAAGACGTTGCGGCTGTCCTGGCGCAGGCGCAGCACCCGCCGGTTGGAGGTCAACTCCCAATCCGGCGTGTCGAAGCGCAAATTGATCTCATGCACGCGCGGCGCAACCAGCACCGCTCCGGCAGCAATCAGGCGTTCTTCCAGCGCGGCGTGGTCCCGAACCATGAATTTGACTTCGATCTCTTGATCGCTGTTATTTGCCATCCCCGGCCTCCTTGCGCGTTCGCCACCACAGCGGCAGGCGCAGCATGAAAAAGAAATAGACCAGGCCCACCACGGTTACAATCAGGCCGAAAGGCCAGTTCACCCGCATTTCTGCCGGGCGGGTGAAGCCCAGAAAATCTACCCAGTGTAAAATCGCCGCCAGCAGCATCATCAGGAACACCGCCGGGCGGTTCCAATCGCCGCGCGGGCGCAACAGTAGCAAGGCCAGCGCCCCCCAACCCAGCAGTCCCCACAACACGCCGCCAATCGCCATGATCTGCGGCCCTGGTTGCACACCCAGTTCAATTAGAAAATCCCACTCGCGCAGGGCAGTCGCCAGGCGCAGCCAGCCCGCGCCTCCCAACACAAAACAAGGGACCGCGATCAGGATTAACCGCCATTGACCCATCCTTGGCAAACCGGGTTCATTCATTTGTGCGTCCTCCATGAATCTGCCATGCTTCCGCACAGAACAATAGCACAGCTTTGCGCATTTTGCAAATACCGGGGCTTAACTGTTGCAATAATCGAACCAATTTTCTAAAATGATTGACTTAATAGAATGATTGTTCTATAATGGTGACGTATCACCCATCCGGTAGAACAACATTTGGAGGAAACACATGAACCGCTCCTTCTCCCAAAGATTATCGTATTTGCTGCGCAGAATCGACCCCGGCATTGCCTTTGTCATGCTCATCCTGGGCGCTCTGGCAGCTTTTGAGATGTTCAACTACTCCACCACCGAACACGCCCTGCGCGACCTGCTCGGTGACTTGCAGTTCGGGGGCATGCGCTGGGCTACCATCCTCACCCTGGCTTTCTGCGGCATCGACTTCGCCGGCATTGCCCGCCTGTTCACCC
>JAEXTI010000120.1 GCA_023406965.1 Chloroflexota bacterium | reverse complement strand
AATCGGCCAGGTATTCCAGGTCGGCAAAGGTTGCGCCCGGCGCCGAGGCGTAGACCCAGGTGATCTGCACGGGGTCGCTTTCGTGGGCCAGAAAATCGAGGATGGCTCTGCGACGCTGGAAAACTTTAAGTTTTGTAGCCGCTGTGGGGGGCTGGCCCAGCCGCGAGTCGATTTCGGCGGGGGGCACGGCCAATTGGGCGGTGCGCACCAGGCGAGGCTGCACGCTGGGCGGCGGCAGTACACTGCGCCCCGCCAGCCAACCGCGGCGCTGCATTTGTTGGGCCGCAGACCGCCAGTTGGTGTTGCGCAGCGAGGCGTCGATTTGCCGCCCGCGCAAGTCGCCACGACGGGTGAGCAGGTCCGCCAGGCGCTGCTGAAGGTCGGTGAGGGTTTGCCCTTCCAAGACGGGTTGGTTGAACTGGTAAAGGGTGTCGGCGTGCTTGCTGAGGCCGGGAGGGAGCATGAGCCCAAAGCAGGATGCCAGGGGGGCCAGGGTATTTTCGGAGAGCCACTGTGCCAACGAGAGTTGGGCAGGGTTGAGCACGGGTTGTGAATCCAAAACGGAAAGCAGCGCTTTGGTTTCCACCTCACTGTGTTCGACGAAGCGCCAAACAACACCCTGGACTGTCTGCTTGCCGAAGGGCACGGTCACCAGGCTGCCGGGAAAAACCTGGCCGTTCAGCTCTGCGGGCAGGTGGTAGTCGAAGAGAGTCTGGATTTGGGAGAGATTGACAGCAACTTCGACGTAAGTAGGCATAAGGTTAGTTTAACACAAAGGAATTCGATTAAGGGGAGAGTTGTGGCGGTCTCGATGATTGCGCACGCGTTCCAATCACCCCGCCAGATCAAAGAGTGTACAATTAAGACACTTCACGAAAACCCTGATCGGCGAATTCCACAAGACAAAATTTTTCATGGGAGAAGAATGATGAATTGCATCGGCAAGGTTGCTTTAGTGACGGGAGCCGCGGGGGGTGGCATCGGTCGCAGTATTGCGCTTACCCTGGCAAACGAAGGGGCGCGAGTGGTGGTGAATTATCGCTCCAACGAAGCGAGCGCAAACGAGATTGTGAAGAGCATTGAGGAGTGTGGCGGACAAGCTATCGCCATCGCTGCGGACGTTTTTGTTAAAGACGACTGCGTCAGGCTGGTGGAAGAAACGATTGAGCAGTTCGGGCAGGTTGATATTTGCATCGTCGGACCAGGGGGCGGATGGCATCCGGAAGGGATCGATGTGCTGGATCCCGAAAACGCATTGCAAAATATCCATGATGAGACGGCCCCGATCCTTTATTTGATGTCCAAGATTCTCCCGGGAATGTATACCCGTTGTTGGGGTCGCCTGATCGCGATTGCATCTCACCCCGAAAAGGTATCTCCGGCGTATGCGTATAACCTGGGCAAGGCGGCCCGAGTACAAACTTTGCTTCTGGCGCAAGATCAGGCCTGGTCACACGGCGTCACAGTCAATGTCATTGCGCCAGGGCCGTTGAATGGCCTGCCCGATCTGGCAACCGCGATCGAGCAATCCCAACATGGACAATCCTGGTTAGAAAGGGGGGATGTTTCTCCTCAAGATATTGCCGATGGCGTGGCCTTCTTGTGCTCCGAGTCTGGCCGCTTTATTAATGGATGCGTACTGCCCTATCTTTGGAACTGGCCCTCCACTTAGGCCGATCCAGATTGCATGTTAGGCGCCTGATTGATGTAACGAATCATACCCCTTCTACAAAAGGATGTGAAAGATGTTTTTGACAGTCGATGAGATCGACCGCTGCACCCAATGGCTGCTGAAGCATGCTTCCGCGCCTGTTCAATATCTGACTCACAAACATATCCTCCAAACCGATCCCGCTTCTGAGAGCATGTTGGCGCTGTGGGAAATGGTGAAGGGTAGCGAAGAAGCAGGGGAGATTTTCTCGAAACAAAATGACGACGGTTCTTTTTTCAGCGGCGGACCTTGGGGGCCGCGCGGGTATCGTCGGGAGAGCGGATTGGGGTATAACGCAACGCGGCCCAAATTCACCACAACCTCCTGGCTGCTGCCTTTCCTGGGTGGCATGGGGTTTACTGCCGCGAATGATGCGCGCGTCCAAAAAAGCTGCGAGTACATCCTGGCAGATACCGGGATACCGAATCAAATTCAAGAAGCACTCCCGAAAGAGGGCAATACCTGCGGTTTGTATGCCATTCCTTTGCGGGCACTGGCAAGTGTGGGCATGGCGAATGATGAACGGCTGCGGGGTAGTTGGACTTGGTTGAGCATTTGCCAGCGTAAAGATGGCGGCTGGTTGAACCCCAACCACCTCATCGATTCGCGGACTCCATCTACGACGATTGGGCGTTGGCCTTGGGATCGAAGCTGCGCCTGGGGGTCCTTCTATGCCGTCGAGGCGCTGTTCTTAGCGGAGAATAGCCAGTTGCGTCCAGCGCTGGAAGCCAGCCTGGATTTCATGCATTGGCATTTGGCCCAGTCCAGGCGCGAGGTGATTCAAACTTGGGTCTATCACGGGCATAATCTGGTTAAAGAACTTTTGATGTTCAGTGAAACCGGACAATACTTGCGCTCCGAGACGGTTGTGGCGCTGCTGGATTGGTTGAAAGGTTATTATCGCCCCAAGGAGGGCATGTTCCGAGCGCAAGAAAAGCCCATTCCCAATTTTGTCAGGCAAGTGTCTGGCATCGTTCAGGAGTATGAGAACAAGTTTGGCCAGGATTACTGGGAGAGGGTCTCCAAAACCAGCAATTCCGTGTTACGCTACCACCTCTATCACCTGGTGGAAGACGATTGGTTGACATATTATCTGATCCGAATCGCGCAAAACCTGGTGCGACATCCCGCTGATTGAGCGTACTCGGCTGGCGGCTTAGATTCTTTCCAGCCCAACCTGGGCAATGCGCAGGCGTTCCATCTGCTCGACGCGCAGGCGAATGCCTGCCTCGGAATCTTCGAAGGTCTCTCCGGTTTGGGGGATGTGCCCCAAACGCCCCAGCAGATACCCGGCGATGGTGTCGTAATTGGG
>JAEXTI010000088.1 GCA_023406965.1 Chloroflexota bacterium | reverse complement strand
ACTGCGGCCCTGCCGCTGAATTTCAACTCTCGAAAGGCATAAATATGGACACTGTGATCGAATCAATCGTTGGCCAGGAAGTCCTGGATTCCCGCGGCAACCCGACCGTGGAAGTGGAAGTCGTTCTGTCCGATGGTAGCTGGGGCCGCGCCGCGGTTCCCTCTGGCGCCTCCACCGGCATCCACGAAGCCCTGGAAATGCGCGACGGCGACAAGAGCCGTTACAGCGGCAAGGGCACCCTGAAAGCGGTTGAGCACGTCAACACCGAGATCGCCGACCTGCTGGTTGGTTGGGACGCCGTGGAGCAGAAGGCCGTCGATATGGCCATGCTCGAGCTGGACGGTACCCCCAATAAGTCCAAGCTGGGCGCCAATGCCATTCTCGGCACCAGCCTGGCCGTGGCCAAAGCCGCCGCCAATGCCCTGGGCCTGCCCCTCTACCGCTACATCGGCGGCGTGTATGCTCACGTGCTGCCCGTACCGATGATGAACATCCTCAATGGTGGCGCGCACACCGCCTGGCAGTCCACCGACGCCCAGGAATTCATGGTTATGCCTTTGGGCGCGCCGTCCTTCGCCGAAGGCCTGCGCTGGGGCGCTGAGATCTACCACGCCCTCAAGGGCGTGCTTAAGGCCCGCGGCTACGCTACCCTGGTGGGCGACGAGGGCGGTTACGCCCCGGCCCTCAAAGCCAACGTGGAAGCCGTCGAGGTCATCCTCGAGGCCATCCACAAGGCCGGTTACAAAGCCGGCGAGCAGGTTTGCATCGCCCTCGACCCGGCAGCCTCCGAGCTGTACGACGAGGAGACCAAGAAGTACAACCTGCGCAAGGAAGGCAAGATGCTGACCGGCGAGGAAATGGTCGCCTTCTGGAAGTCCTGGGTCGATCAGTTCCCAATCGTGTCCATTGAAGACGGCCTGGCCCAGGACGACTGGGATAGCTGGAAGCTGATGACTGCCGAACTCGGTAATCGCATCCAGATCGTCGGCGACGACCTGCTCGTCACCAACCCCGTCCGCGTCCGCCGCGGCATCGCCGAGAAGGCCGCCAACGCCCTGCTGGTCAAGCTCAACCAGATTGGCAGCCTGACCGAGACCATCGAAGCCGTGGAAACCTGCCACCGCAACGGCTGGCGCGCCGTCACCTCGCACCGCTCCGGCGAAACTGAAGACTCCACCATCGCCGACCTGGCCGTGGCCTTGAACATGGGCCAGATCAAGACCGGCGCCCCCGCTCGTTCCGACCGCGTAGCCAAGTACAACCAGCTCCTGCGCATCGAGACCGAACTGGGCGAGACCGGCAAGTATGCCGGTTGGGATGCCCTGGCGTTCAAGCCCTCCTTCGCCAAATAACCAGTAAGCCCCGCTTTTTTGACCCTAAGGGTTTTCCGAAACCCTTAGGGTCTTTTTTTGCTACTCGCAAATTGAGGAAAGTTCACCTCATCCTCTGAAAAAGTAGTTCCCCTTTTTATTCTGTCCCAAACTCTACAATACTTCTCGCGGTCTGCTCAAAAGCCTCCCCGCCGGCCATAAAGGTGTGATGTTCGCCGGGAACCGTCTCGTAGCGCGCATTCGCCCCAATCAGCTCGGCCAGACGGTGGCTGAAGCGCGGCTGCGCGACGGTATCCTGCACACCGTGCAGGATCAGCACGGGCATGTCCAACCCCTCCGCACTCTGCCGCACCCGGCGGCTCAGGCGGCGGAATTGGTCCACGAACACCAGCGGCAGGCGCAGCTCTCGCATCTGCTGCATGTCCGCTTCCGGAACCCCCGACAGATCCACATTGGTGCGGCGCGCCTCCTGCATCATCTGCGTAAACCCCTCAGGCAGCGCGCGAAACGGGCGGATGGTGGGCGTAAAAATTGTTTCCAGTGCGCCAAACAGCAATCGCAACCAGAAAGGCTCTTCCCACCAGAAAGGCGCCAGGAGCACCAGCCGGTCCGGCTTGCACCGCTCCGCCGCCGCCGCGCTGATGGCCCCGCCCAACGAAAAGCCGATCAAGATCACCGGGCGGCCTGCTGCACGCGCAGACTCCACTTGCCCGGACAGCCAATCCACCCACAAGGCGGCGCGCTGCTGGAACAGCGCGGGCAGCTCGCGCCCCAGTCCGGGCACCAGCAGCCCCTGCACCGTCCAACCGGCGGCATGCAGCAGGTCTGCCAGCGGGCGTAATTCGCCGGTGGTGCCGGGGAAGCCGTGCACCAGCAGCGCCACGGGGGTGCTTGGCTCGCCCTCCAGGCGGTAGGGCAAATGCTCGGGGCGCTCGAAGACTTCCAATGCAGGCAGGCTGACCTCTTCCATCGGCGTGCCGAGGGCATGCAGCGCATCGAAGGCCAGCAAAAAAGCCCCCTGCACGATGATGCCCCAGCCCATGCCATGCAGAAGATCGCTTCCGCCCCACAGCAGCAAGCCCACCCCCGCCAGGATGTAGAGCACGTCCAGCCCGCCGTTGATCCACAGCACCCGGCGCAGGCTGCGCGCCTTGCGGGCATTTTCGTCCGCGTCCACGGGCCCTTCCAGCCGGGCCGCCACTCCGCGCAATCCCGCCAGGGCGATGACCGCATCGATCACCCCCCACAGGGCAGCCTGAATGCCAAAACCACGCCAAAAGTCCGCGCCGCCCAACCACAAGGCCAGCCCAACCAAAACGCTGAGCGTGCTCCAGATCAGCAAACGACGAGAAAGGATTTTTTGGAAGTGCCAGATCATAGGCCTCGATTTAAGACCCTAAGGGTTTTCTGAAACCCTTAGGGTCTTCTTATTGAACTCACAAACGGCTGCACCGCCGCCAAAAAATCAACCGGGCACTCTTCCTGGGGCACGTGCCCGCAAGCCGGGAACACCACCAGGGTCGCCCCTGGGATCTCACCTCCCAGCCGCACACTGTCGGCGGTGGGCACAATCCGGTCGTCATCCCCCGTCACCACCAGCACCGGCATGCTCAACTCGCCCAGGCGCGGGGCCAGGTCTTCGCTGCCCGAACCCGCCAGGGTAAACTCCCACAAGGCCCGATCCCAGTTTTCCATGCGCAAAGGCTTGCGATAGCCTTCCAAGGTCTCCTCCGTCAGGCGGGAAGGATCGTGCCAGGCCGACTGGATAAAGGCGTCGCCTTGCGGGCCGGAGATGGAACGGGCCAATACCGGCCCTACGCGCATCATCTGCGGCGTATTGAACAAAAACTGCGTCACCGGGCCCATGCTGCGCCCGCCCGAGTAAATGGCGGCATCCACCAGCACCAGACCCAAAACGCGCTCGGGCTGCGCCGAAGCCGCCTGGACGGCCAGCCGCCCGCCCGCCGAGTTGCCTACCAGGATGGCTTGCTCGACATTGAGAGAGTCCATCAGGCCAAACAGGAGACCCAGGTTGGCATCCACCGTGTAGGGGTTCTCGCTCCAACCCTCGCGCATGGGCCGCTCGGTCAGGCCGAAGGCCGGGCGGTCGTAAGCAATCACCATGCCGGACTGCGCCAGCGGCTCCACCACCTCGCGCCAGGAAAACAGGCTGGCCCCGAAACCGTGCATGAGGATCATGACCGGCTCGCCGCTGCCATACACCTTGTAATGCACCGAAAGTCCGTTGACCTCCACGAACTGGCTGTCGGGGTCGGTCAGTTCCTCCAGCGGGGTGATGTTGGCCAGTGGCGGCATGGGCAAAACCAGCGGGCCGAGGATGACCACCAGCAGCATGAGTACCAGGACGATGGCAATGGCGCGCAGAAAACGTTTGAGCATGGGTTCTTTCCTCGGGTTATTCTCTCAATAGGGCGGCGGCTTGAGTCCAAACCTGGTCGAACATCTCCACCGTCAGGCGGCCGGTCTGCGTGTTTTGGCGGCTGGGATGGTAGGATGCCAGCAGCCAGGGCAACTCCGGCGCAAAACGGTTCAGCGTGTTGTGCGCAAACACCGCGCTACCGACCTCTGCGCCGCGTTGCTTATACCAACCCAACAGCCAGTCAAAGGCAATCCGTCCCAGGGCCACAAAGCCGCGGATGTTAGGCAGCAAATCGATCTCAGCCTCCAGGTAAGGGCGGCAGGTGGCGATTTCGGCAGGCGTGGGCTTGTTGGCGGGCGGCGCGCAGCGGCAGGTGGCGCTGATGTATGCGTCTTTCAGCTTCAGCCCATCGTTGCGGTGAAGCGAGTGGGGCTGGTTGGCAAACCCGGCCCGGTGCATGGCTGGATAAAGAAAGGCACCCGAAGCATCCCCGGTAAAGTTGCGCCCCGTGCGGTTGGAGCCGTGCGCACCGGGGGCCAGCCCCACAATCATCAACCGGGCCTGCGGTTCACCAAAGCCGGGCAGCGGCCTGCCCCAATACTCCTGGTCGGCGTAAGCCCGGCGGCGGGAGCGCGCCACCGACTCGCGCCATTCCACCAGTCGCGGGCACAATCGGCATTCCACCACGTGGGCGGTTAATTCATCCAGGCTGGAAAAGGTGGGCGTCATAGCAGGCTCCATGAGTATCGTGTGCTGGTATGATTGTATCAGTTCCCGATTCAATCCTCAAATTCCTGGCGTACAATGCTTACACAAAAACCAGCAGGAGTAAAATGACCATCCGCCCGCACAAGGAGACACCATGAGCACCCTTTACCCCCTCCGCTTCCAGGAAATTCTGCGCAATTACAGTTTTGGCAACCGCTGGATCGTGTCCGCCTATGAAAAAGGGCCCTTCCCCGCTGATCACCGCGTGGCCGAGACCTGGGAGGTCTGCGACCGGCCCGGTGAATCGAGCACGGTGGTCAACGGCCCGCTGGCGGGCGCCACCCTGCACGAACTGATTGAGCGCTTTGGCGCCGACCTGCTGGGCCGGGACGTGATCGCCCGCTGCGGCACGCGCTTCCCCCTGCTCATCAAACTCCTGGATGTATCTAACCCGCTGGCCGAACAAGCCCATCACTCCGACGAACTGGCTCAGGCCCGCGGCCTACCCGACCCCGGGAAGACCGAAGCCTGGTACATGCTACGCACCTTGCCCGGCGCAACCATCCACTGCGGGGCCAAACCCGGCCTCACGCCCGAAGCCGCCCTACAGGCCATCCTGAACGGTTCCAGCCGCAAGCTAATGCGCGAGTACCCCGTCCAACCCGGCGACGCCTTCCTACTCCACGCCGGGACCATGCACTACTCACAGGGCGGGATGATCTTCTACGAGATCATGCAAAACTCGGATGTCTATATCGGCTTGGAAGCCCCCAGTCAAGATTTGCCCGCTGCCGAGCGTGAAGCCCAGGCTCGCGCCGCGCTGGAAGGCGCCAGCCTGGACGGCAGCTTCGATCCGCACATCCAGCCGGTGATCCTCCAGGAGGGCAGCAACACGCGCACATTCGCCTTTGCCTGCCGCTACTTTGCCCTCGAGCGCCTGGATTTATCTTCCCCCTACCGCCTGGACTGTGACGGGCAGCGCTTTTATGTGCTGACCCAGATCGAAGGTACCTGCGCGGTGACGGCGGGCGCAACAACTGAAACTCTCAAGCCCGGCCAAAGCTGCCTGCTGCCCGCTGAGCAGGGGGTAGTCGAACTTCACCCCGGCCCCGGCTGCGCGCTTCTCAAAGCCTACGTTCCCGACCTGGAAGCCGATGTGATCGTCCCATTGCAGAGCGCGGGCATCTCGGAAGAGCTTATCCGCGGCTTGTGGGAAGGGCGCTAAAACGCTGCGCCCACACCGCCGCCGCCCCCAATAAGCCCGTTTGGCTGCCCAGTGAAGCCTGCACCAGTTCCACTTTCTGCCACGGCACCAGCCCGCACTGCGCTCGGATGACCACCCGGGCCTCTTCTTCAAACAAGTTCCAGCGGTTCATCAAGCCGCCGCCCAAAACAATGCGCTCGGGGGCAAACAGGGTGATTAAATTGGCCAGCCCGATGCCCAAATAGTACCCCTCGCGCCGGGTCAGGTCCAGCGCAATCAGATCGCCTTGCTCGGCCAGGTCACAAATGCGGCGCGCATCGGAAAAGTTCTTGCCGTGCATCTGCTTGCCGTAGCGGCCCAGGGCCGTGCCGCTAGCCAGGCTTTCCCAGCAGCCCGAAGCCCCGCAAAAGCAAGCCGGGCCGATTCGATCGATGACATGATGCCCGATCTCAGGGTGGCAGCCATCCAATCCGCGGAAAAGCTGCCCGCCCAGGATCACGCCCCCGCCAATCCCGGTGCTGACGGTTACAAAGATCATGCTGCGGCTGCCCCGCCCGCTGCCCCAGCGGAACTCGCCCAGCGCGGCGGCATCGGCGTCGTTTTCCACCGCCGCCGGAACGCCAAAGGCCAGTCCCAAATCTTCCGCCAGGTTGCGGCCTTCCAGATTGGGCAAGAAGGAATTGGCCCCGAACACCCCCTCCGCATCCATCCGCCCGGTGCAGCCAATGCCAAGCCCACTAACCGGCCCTTCCTCAGCGAACGCAGTCAGTCCCTGCCAGATGCGCTCCAGAAGTTCGGTATAGGGCATGGCGGGGTCGGTGGCAAACTGGCTCTCGGCCAGCAGGCGGCCTTCTCCGGTCACCAGCCCCAGGGCAATCTTGCTGCCGCCGATATCCACCGCAGCAACGGTCACGCCCGCCCCCGCAATCCATCCACAAAACGCTGCGTGATCCAACGCGGGCGGGTGATGGCCGAGCCCACTGTGACGGCCCACGCGCCGCACTCCAGGGCGCGGGCGGCCAGTTCGGGTGTGTTGATGCGCCCTTCGGCGATCACCGGTAGCCCGGAGCGAGCCGCCAGTGCTTCGATCAAGGCAAAGTCCGGCCCATCCTGCCGGGGGCTGTAATCCGTGTAGCCGGACAGGGTGGTCAGCAGGGCGTCCGCTCCAGCCGCCGCCGCGGCTAATCCTTCATCCAAAATAGAAACATCCGCAAAAATAGGTTGCCCCGTCTCAGCCCGTGCCCGGCGGATAAAATCTTCCGCCGAGCCGCCCTCGGGGCGCGGTCGCCGGGTGGCATCCACCGCGATGGCCCGCGCACCCGCCTGGGCTACGCGCCGGGCATGCGCCAGCGTGGGCGTGATGCGCACCTCAAAGCCGGGCAGATCAGCCTTGAACAGGCCGATGACCGGCAGGCTCACCGCCGCAACCACCGCAGCAATGTCTTCCGGCCCATCGGCGC